>CAISJD010000076.1 GCA_903885605.1 uncultured Chthonomonas sp.
CTGGCCGCGCTCTGGCTCGCCGTGCGGCATCCCGCGCCGCCCGTCGTGGCCACACGCCCGGCGCCGAAGCCGCCACGCGCGGCCGCGGTCGTCAGGCCCGCCCCCGTCATCACCGATCCCGCTGCGGCCGGCCCGGTGGTGCGCGTCGCCCGAACCGACGCGCGCCGCCCGTCGCCACGCCGACATCGGGCCACGGAGCCCGCCGTGCGTCCTCACAGCGCCGCCCGACCGTCGTGGAAATCGGAGGTTGTCCCCGTCTATGAGGCAGGGATGATCACACCGGCGGTGGTGGCGGAGCGGGACGACGAGACCGGGCAGGTGCAGTTCCATCCCGCGCTGATGAACATACCCATTGAGACGGACAGGCATGGCCGCATGATGGGCGTCTCGGGGACGCCGTCGGTGATGCCTGTGAGCTACTCGGAGGAGACGAGATGAGACTACAACACGCGATGATCGGCGCCGTCCTGCTGGGATGCGTGGCTCCTGCCATGGCGCAGGCCGGGGCCACCGTGACGCAGAACGACGCCGGAGCCGTTGAGGTACGCATCCAGGAGATGGCCGGGCAGGCCGCCGCCGATGCCCAGGGGTCGCTGGAGAAGGCGATGCAGCTCTTCGTGACCGCCTCGTCGTCCGGCGAAGGCCTGCCGGAGACGCGCATCACGATCAGCTTCGACAACTCCCCGGCCCGCGACGCCCTGCGGAAGGTCTGCGAGGCGGCCAAGGTAGAGTGCGTCGTGGGCGAGTCGGTGCCCAAGGAGGCTCGGGTCCCCAGGATGTCCTTCACCGACTGCCCCGCCGACGTGGTGATCCACGCGGTGGCTCGCGCGGCCGGCTCTTCGTGGAGCGTCGCCAAGACCGTCATCAACGGCAAGTCGTCGACGAAGCTCACCTTCCGCAAGGGCTTCAGCCACAGCTCCGTGCCGATGGTCTCCCTGGGTTCCGAACTGGGAGAGCTAGGCGGCGGGATCGCCCGTGTCGAGGGCATGCCGTGGAGGGTATTCGCCGGAACCGAACAGAAGCTCTCCATCGACTGCCCCTCGTGCGGCAAGAAGGTGACGGTCATGCAGAAGCGGCAGGAGGCCACCTGCGCCAAGTGCGGCATGGCCATGGAGGCGGACTGGAAGGTCTGTCCGCGTGACGGCACGAAGCGGGCCGACGCCGCCTCGGGACCGAAGTTCTGCCCCTACTGCGGCAAAGGCCTTCCCCACCGCCACGAGCGCGACGACGTCAGGCTGTAGGCCCGCTCGGCCCCGGCGCCCACCCCCCGGCGCCGGGGTCCAGCGCGGCGTGACGGCGTTACGGGCCGTTTGGGTGCAGAATATGGGCGCGACTTTGCCCCAGCCTGCCCACGGAGGGATCCATGCCTGTACGCCTCGCGCTCTGCCTGCTCCTCTTCACCGCGGCCGTCGCCGCACCTGCCCAGGATGCGCGCCTGGAGCCGCTCCTGACCGGCCTCGGTTGGCGCGCCATCGGGCCCGCCACAGTGGGGGGCCGCATCAACGACGTGGCGGTCGTTGAGGGCGATCCCAGCATCGCTTACGTAGCCTCGGCCTCCGGCGGGCTCTGGAAGACCACCAACGCAGGGACCACCTTCAAGCCCGTCGGCGATACGCTGCCCACGCTCTCCGTCGGCGCGGTGGCCGTGGCCCCCAGCGACCCGAACGTGGTCTGGGTCGGCACCGGCGAGGCGAACAACCGGCAGAGCTCCTGCTGGGGCGCCGGCGTCTTCCGATCCACTGACGGCGGCGAGACATGGACGGCGTTGGGCCTCGAAGCCACGCACCACATCCAGCGCATTATCGTGCATCCCACCGACGCCGGCACGGCCTACGTGGCCGCGGTCGGCAAGCTCTGGGGCCCGAACCCCGAGCGCGGGCTCTACCGCACCACCGACGCGGGCAAGACCTGGGCGCTCGTCCTTGCTGTGGATGCCGACACAGGCTGCACCGAAGTGGCCATGGATCCCTCCAATCCGAGCACGCTCTACGCGGCGATGTACCAGCGGCGACGGGCCGCGTTCGGGTTCACCGGGGCGGGACCGGGCAGCGGCCTCTACAAGACGACGGACGCCGGGGCCACATGGACCAGGCTGGAGGCGGGCCTCCCCAGGGGCCCGCTGGGCCGCATCGGACTGGCCGTGAGCCGCAAGTCGCCGCAGACCGTCTACGCCACGGTGGAGGCCAACGCGGGCGGCGTCTATCGATCCGATGACGGCGGAGCCAACTGGAGCCGCGCGTCCGAGACCAACCCTCGGCCCATGTACTTCAGCCAGATCCGGATCGACCCGAACGACACCGAGAAGGTCTGGCTCGCCGGCGTCTCCTTCGCGAGCTCCAGCGACGGCGGCAAGACCTGGCGGAGCGAGTCGAGCGCCCGCATCCATGCCGACATCCACGCCATCTGGATCGACCCGCGCGACTCGCGCCACCTGCTGGTCGGCAGCGACGGCGGCATCCAGTGGAGCCACGACGGCGGCAAGACGTATGACATGATCGCCACCCTGCCCCTCTCGCAGTTCTACGGGCTGGGGTTCGACTACTCCAAGCCCTACCGCGTGGCCGGCGGGCTGCAGGACAACGGCTCCTGGATCGGCCCGAGCAGCTCGCGCAATACGGCCGGCATCGGCAACGCCGACTGGAAGAACCTGAACGGAGGCGACGGCTTCCAGGCGGCCATCGACCCCGAGGACCCATCCATCGTCTACGTCGAGTCCCAGAACGGCAACGTCGTCCGGGTGAACCCCTTCACTGGAGAGAGCCGCTCCGTACGCCCCCGCGCCGAGGGCGGCGAGACGCTGCGGTTCGACTGGAACACGCCCATCGCCCTCTCGCCGCACAACCCCAAGCGGCTCACCATCGGCGGCAACCGGCTCTTCATCAGCGACGACCGCGGCGCCTCGTGGCGGCGGACCGACGACCTGACCACGAAGCCGGACCTCAAGAGAATGCCCATCATGGGCCAGACCTACGGCGCTCAGGGCTACCCGTTCCAGGACATCCCATCGGACTACGGCCAGATCGTAACGCTCACCGAGTCGCCCTGCGAGCGCGGCGTCCTCTACGTGGGCACCGATGACGGCAACCTACAGGTCTCCCGCGATGACGGGAAGAGCTGGGCGAACGTCGCCTCCCGCGTGCCGGGCCTACGCGCCGGCGCCTATGTGAGCAAGCTGCACGCCTCGCCCCACGCACGGGGCCGCGTCTACGCCGCGTTCGACAACCACCGCGCCGGCGACTTCACGGCCTACGCCTACGTCAGCGACGACTACGGCGCCACGTGGCGCACCATCGGCGCGGGCCTCACGCCGGAGACCACGGTGAACGTGATCCGCGACCATCCGCGCAACCCCGACGTGCTCTTCATGGGCACCGAGCGAGGCGCGTGGGTCTCCATCGACCGCGGAGCACGCTGGACCCGCTTCCCCGCCCCGCTGCCCGCGCTCCGCGTGGACGACCTGCAGGTCCACCCGCGTGAGAACGACCTGATCCTGGCCACCCACGCCCGGGGAATGTGGATACTGGACGACATCGGCGCCATCGAGCACGCCGCCGCCGCCGCCGCCGCGCCGATCTTCAAGCTCATCCCGCCGAAGCCGGCCGTCAGCTACCGGATGTCGTTCAGCCAGTTCGGCGCGGGCAACCGGACCTTCGCCGGGCCCAACGCGCCGGCGCCGGGGATCATCCGCTATACCCTGAGCAAGGCCTACGACGGCAAGGGCCCCGAGGAGATGCGCATCACCACGCGCAAGGGCGAGCTGGTCCGCAAGATGACGCTGCTCCCCACCGAGGTGGGCCTAAACCGCGTGACCTGGGACCTGCGCTGGGCGGCCGCGTCGGTCACCGGCGCCGCCCGGCCCGCCGCACCGGCCCCTGCAGCCGCGCCGGCGGCCCGATCCTCGGCCACAACCCGTCCGCCGTCGGCAGGCCGGACGCCCGCCCGCCGCCGCGCCGCCGCCCCCGCCCGCACCTTCGGTTCGCCGCGCGGCCCCCGCGTCCTGCCGGGTACGTACCTCGTGCACCTGCGTCTCGGGGCCGACGAGCAGACCGCCGAGATCACCGTCGAGGACGACCCGCTGGTGACCATCAGCCGGGGTGACCGGAGGCGCCACTTCCAGACGCTGCGATCGCTCTCCCAGGCCGCGGCGCAGGCGTCGCACGCATCGGCGGTAAGCCAGTCGCTGGCGACGCCGCTGAAGGCCCTGCAGGGGTCCGACGCCTACAAGGCCGCCCCGGCGGACCTGCGCAAGGCGGTGGAGGCCTTCGCCGCCGAGCTCGCCGCGATGACGGCCGACCTCCGCGACCCGGCGCCCGCCGAGGCCCCCAAGCCCTCCGAGAGCGGCGCGCCCGCCGGCCCGGCGCCCGCGGCCCAGGGCCCCACCGTCGTCAGCCGCATATCGCAGCTTGCGAACGCGCTGGACGCCATCACCGAGGCGCCCGAGCGGTCGTACCTGGCAACCGCCGCCACGCTGGCCAAGCGCGCGGAGGGCCTCTTCCGAGCCGCCATGCGCCTGAGCGGAGCCGAACTCGACCGCCTGAACAAGGCGCTGACAGCCGCCAAGCTACCGGCGCTACAGCCCGCGCAGGACGACTTCGGGGCGGCCTAGGCGATGGAGCCGGCGGTCCGGCGCCGGCTGGGAATGGAACTTGGTCACCCGGTCGGACGCGCAGCAGGGGGCTCAAGAGGGACACTTTCCTATGGCAAAGAACTGTCCCTCTTGACGGGCGAGGGTTCAAGGGGGACAGTTTCCTAAGGCAGAGAAGTGTCCCTCTTGAGCAGAACGTGACCCCTGGGCTGGGATGGAGCGCCGCACAGCCCCAGCCGCTGGTTGAGTAGGTCCGCGCCGCGCCGCCCTTGACGTCATCCTGAGGCGGCCCCATCGCCGAAGGACCCCCCGTAAGCCGCCCTCCGCACTGCCGCCTGGAGCGACGCCGCCCGCCCCACGGCTTGACCCCATTGACCCCGTTGGCGGCGTTGAGGACGGCTGTGTGCGGCGGCGGTGTGCGCCGGATCGTGGCCGACGGTCCGTTAGCCCTTCCTGCGTGGTCTGAAGCAGGAGCCTGCGGGCTGCGCGGCGTATCTTGGACCCATGAAACACTTACTCACTGCGGCCCTTGCCGCGGCGGCGTTACAGACCACGGGGAGCCTTACCATGGATGATCCGCTCCAGAGCAGAGAGCGCACCTGCTTCCAGACAGGGGGCGCCTACACCGACGAGGCCAACCTCCGCTCCGACGTGGCCATCTGCTACGGCATCGACCCGGGACTTCCGGCTCGGATCGCCACGTGGCGCGAGCGGGGATACCGCATCCACGTGATGACCGGCGTCTCCTGGGGGCAGTACCAGGACTACCTCTACGGCCGCTTCGACGGCGAGAACCACGAGGACCAGGCGCAGACCGACCGCGCGGGCAACAAGATCAGCCACGGCGGCGATGTCTACTACATGTGCCCCGGCGAGACCTACGGCGAGTTCCTCTGCGTGGGCGTCAAGCGGGCGCTGGAGGCCGGCGCCGAGGCGATCCACCTGGAGGAGCCCGAGTTCTGGGTGCGCGGCGGCTACTCCGAGGGCTTCAAGCGCGAGTGGCAGGCCTACTACAAGGAGCCCTGGCAGGCGCCTCACAGCAGCCCGGACGCCCAATGGCGGGCATCCAAGCTGAAGTACACCCTCTACCGGCGGGCCCTGCAGCAGGTCTTCAGCTTCATCCAGGACTGGAGCAAGGAGCACGGCAAGCGCGTGCGCTGCTACGTGCCCACGCACAGCCTCATCAACTACGCGCACTGGCGCATCGTCAGCCCCGAGAGCAGCCTGGCTCGGCTGGAGGGGTGCGACGGCTACATCGCGCAGGTCTGGACCGGCACGGCTCGCACGGCGACGATGTACCGGGGCAGGCGCAAGGAGCGCACCTTCGAGGCCGCGTTCCTCGAGTATGGGGCCATGCAGAACCTGGTCCGCGCCACCAACCGCACGGTCTGGTACCTGAACGACCCCGTGGAGGATAACCCCGGCTACGACTGGGCCGACTACAAGGTGAACTGGGAATCGACGCTCACCGCCTCGCTCCTGCAGCCCGACGTGTGGCAATACGAGGTGGCGCCCTGGCCCGAGCGCGTCTTCAGCGGCAAGTACCCCAGCAAGACCGACCGCAACGTCCGCGAGGCGATCCCGGCGGGCTATGCCACCGAGCTGCAGACCGTCTTCTCGGCGCTGAACGACATGGCGCAGAAGCGCAACCGCTGGGAGTGCGGCACTCAGGGCATCGGCGTGACCGTGAGCGACACGCTCATGTTCCAGCGCGGCGAGCCCAAGCCCAGCGACCAGCACCTGTCGAACTTCTACGGCCTGGCCATGCCGCTGGTGAAGCGCGGTATCCCGGCCGAGCCGATCCAGATTGAGAACGTGACGATCCCCGGCTGCCTGGACCGCTTGCGGCTCATGGTCCTCAGCTACCACGGCCAGAAGCCCATGGCGCCCGAGGTCCACCCGGCCATCGCCGACTGGGTCCGCAAGGGCGGAGCGCTGGTGGTCTGGGACGACGACAGCGACGCCTTCAACGCCGTGCGCGAGTGGTGGAACTCCGACGGCAAGGCCTACGCCACGCCGAGGCTCCACCTCTTCGAGGCGCTGGGCCTGCCGGCCGACGCCGCCGAGGGAGCGCACAGGGTCGGCAAGGGCGTGGTGGTCTACCGCGCCGCCAACCCGTCGGCTCCGGCCTACGCCGCAACGGGCGACGCCGATGTGGTCGCCGCCGTGCGGAAGGCCGCGTCGGCCGTGCGGCTCCGCTGGCGCGAGACGAACCACCTCGTGCTGCGTCGCGGTCCCTACGTCGTGGCGGCGGGCCTCGACGAGACGATCGAGGGCGCCCCCCGCACGCTGGAGGGCCGCCTGGTCGACCTCTTCGACCCGCAGCTCGCCATGCGCCGAAAGGTGACGCTGAAGCCCGGCTCCCGCCACCTGCTCTACGACCTCGACGCCTCCGCCGGGACCGGCCTCAAGCTCGTGGCGGCCGGGTGCAAGGCCCTGCCGGAGAAGGTGGGCCTGAAGGGCGGCAGCTGGCTCGTGGAGGGCATTGTGAAGACCAACGGCATCATCCTGCTCCGCTGCCCCAGCCAGCCGGCCTCCGTGGCGCTGGGCTCGGACGCGGCCGAGTGGCGGTATGACGCCAGGGAGCGGCTCCTCTGGGTCACGTTCGCCAACACGGCGCGGCCCCGCAGGCTGCAGGTCGAGCTGTAGCGCGCGCCCGCATGATCCCACGGCGCCTCGCAAGCTGTAGGCCGATCAGGACGGCGGCGTGCCTGGCCGCGATTGCGCCGCTGCTGCTGCTCGGCGGCATGAGCCGTCGGCAGGCTCCGGCGCGCCTCCCGGCCACCGGGCAGGCCGACTTCAGCATGACCGCGTGGGTCCGCACCACGCAGGGCGGGGTCATCGTCTCGCGCTCGGCGCAGTCCGGCCCGTGGGCGTGCGGCGGCAAGGCCTGGTTCGTGCGGAACGGCGTGCTGGGATTCGACACGGGCTGCGTCGCCGTCGTGTCGGGCCGCACGCCGGTGGCCGACGGGCAGTGGCATCGGGTGGGCGTGGCCTATTCGCAGGCCGCCTCCACGGCCACGTTCTTCGTCGACGGTCAAGTCGATGCCCAGGCCCCGCTGGGGAGCAACGCCGACGTGGAGGGCGACATCCTGCGGCTGGGCGCCGCCGCACCGGGGTTGGCAGGGCCCAACGGCTTCGTCGGCGACCTCGACGAAGTGGCCCTCTACTCCCGCGCCCTGAGCCCGGAGGAGATGGCCGGCGCCGACCTGCCGAAGCCGGACGCCCTCTGGCCGCTGGATGGATCGGGAGCGGAGGCATCCGGCAAGCGAGCCCTGCTGGTGCGGGGCGGCAGCTTCGTGGCCGGGATGCGCGGCCGGGCGCTGCGCTGCGACGGCGCCACCGAGGCGGCCGATATCGACCCGCTGGTCGAGGCCCGGGCCCGGTTTGGGCTGGTGAACCTCGGCGCCGCGCGGCTGGCCGTGGCGGATATGCGGAAGGAGTTCGGAACGCGCCTGCCCGGCGGCGCGGCCATGGAGGCTGAACTGGCCGCAGCCGAGCAGAGCGCCCGGAGCGTGGCGGCCCGCCTCGCGAAGGGCGACGCCGACCTCCTGCCCGAGATCGACCGGCTCCTGGCGCTGCAGCGGTCGGCCCTGCTCGCCAACCCCCTGCTCGACGGCGACAAGCTCCTGCTCGTTCGGCGCAGCGGCGGCAACCTGGGCCTGGTTCAGAACTGGGAGAGCAACTCGTCGCTGCCCCGCTCGGGCTTCGACAACGAGATCTGCCTCCTCACCGGCCTGCGCGGCGAACCGAAGCTCACCACGCTCTACCGGCCCGACGGCGGGCGCTTCGTGGGAGACCTGGACCTCCACTGGGACGCCCGGCGGCTCCTCTTCTCCATGCCCGGCGAGGACGGCCGCTGGCAGGTGCACGAGCTGCCGCTGGACGGCTCCGCGCCGCATGCCCTGAGGCTCATCGACCAGCCGCAGGTCGACAACTACGACGCATGCTACCTGCCCGACGGCGACGTGCTCTTCACCTCCACGGCGCCCTTCGTGGGCGTTCCCTGCGTCACCGGCGCATCGCACGTCTCCAACCTCTACCGCACCGAGAAGGGCGGCATCCGGCGCCTGACGTTCGAGCAGGATCACGACTGGTGCCCCACCGTCATGGCCGACGGCCGCATCCTCTACCTGCGGTGGGAGTATAGCGATATCCCCCACTTCGCGTCGCGCATCCTCTTCACCATGAACCCGGACGGCACCCAGCAGTCCGCCCACTACGGAAGCAACTCCTACTGGCCCAACGCGCTCTTCTACGCCCGGCCCATCCCCGGCAGCGCGACGCAGTTCGCCGCCATCGTCGGCGGGCACCACGACGTGCCGCGCATGGGCGAGCTGACCCTCTTCGACACCGCGCTGGGCCGGCACGAGGCCGCGGGAGCAGTGCAGCGCATCCCCGGCCGAGGCAAGAAGGTCGAGCCCATCCTGCGCGATGAGCTGGTGGCTCCGAGCTGGCCCAAGTTCCTCCATCCCTGGCCGCTCAGCGCCAAGTACTACATCGTGGCCGCCAAGCCCACGCCCTCCTCGCTCTGGGGCATCTACCTGGCCGATGTCTTCGACAACCTGACGCTCATCGCCGAGGTCCCCGGCGGCGCGCTTCTGGAGCCGATCCCCGTGGAGCCGCGCCCAATGCCGCCGGCCATCCCCGCGCGGACCCGCCCCGGCGCCGCCGACGCCGATGTGAGCATCACCGACATCTATCGCGGCCCCGGCCTGGTCGGCGTGCCCCGAGGGACCGTGAAGCAGCTGCGGCTCTTCACCTACCAGTTCGCCTACCACGGCATGGGCGGGCAGATCAACCGCGTGGGGCTCGACGGGCCCTGGGACGTCAAGCGCATCCTGGGCACCGTGCCCGTGGCGGCCGACGGTTCGGCGCACTTCACCGTGCCGGCCAACACGCCCATCTCCATGCAGCCGCTGGACGCCGAGGGCAAGGCCCTGCAGCTCATGCGGAGCTGGATGACCGCCATGCCCGGCGAGCGCGTCCACTGCACAGGCTGCCACGAGCCGCAGAACGCCGCCGGCATCAACCGCCCCGCCGCACGCGCCTACCGGGCCCCGGACAAGATCCGCCCCTGGTACGGCCCGGCACGGGGCTTCAGCTTCCGGCGCGAGGTGCAGCCGGTGCTCGACCGTTACTGCGTGAGTTGCCACGGCGGCCGCCCCGGAGCTTCGGCGCCCAATCTGGCCGATGCGCCGGATGTCGGCGCGCCGGGCTCCGATGCGGGCTACCGCGACGGCTCGCACTTCCCGCCCTCCTACCTGGCCCTGCGCTCCTACGTGCGCGGCCATACCATCGAGAGCGACCTCCACACGCTCACGCCCGGCGAGTTCCACGCCGACACCACGCGGCTCGTTCGGATGCTCGAGGGCGGCCACGCCGGCGTCCGCCTCAGCCGCGAGGCGTGGGACCGGATCATCACCTGGATCGACCTGAACACGCCCGCCCACGGCAGCTGGCGCGAGATCGTGGGCGACGCCAAGGTGAACGCCCAGCGCGCCCTGCGGCGGCGCATGGACGCCCTCTACGCAGGCGTTGACGCCGACCCCGAGGCCGACGCCGACCTGCCGCCGGCAAAGCTGGGCAAGGGCGGCACAGCGGTCGCACCGTCGGCGCCCGCCGTCGCTAGTACGCCACTGAAGCGGCCCGCGGCCATGACCGCGCGCCCGGTGCGCGTCTCGCCCTGGCCGGGACTGACGCTGGAGATGGTGCGCCTGACGCCCGCGGGAGGCCGCGGAGGGTTCCTGATCGGCGCATGTGAGATCACCAACGCCCAGTTCGCCGCCTTCAACCCGCGCCACGACAGCCGCCTGGAGACCGGCGACTTCCTCCAGTTCGCCGAGCGCGAGCGGGGATACCCGGTGAACGGACCCACGCAGCCGGTCTGCCGGGTCTCCTGGAGCGAGGCGCAGGCCTTCTGCCGCCGCCTCAGCGCCCGTACGGGACGCAGGTGGAGCCTGCCCACATCGGCGCAATGGGAGCAGGCGTGCCGGGCGGGCGGGACCTCCGCCATGAGCTGGGGGCCGTGCGACGCCGACTTCGGCGCATGGGCCAACCTGGCCGACGCCTGCCTGCGGGCGGTGGACACCTTCGGCTGGGGCCTCCCCTCCGGCGCGATCTCGCCCTACCGCAAGGCGGTGGAGCGCGTGAACGACAGCCATCGCGTGACGGCGCCCGTGCGGTCCTACCGGCCCAACGCCTGGGGCCTCTACGACATGCAGGGCAACGTGGCCGAGTGGCTGCAGGATGCACTGCCCGGCTCCGGCGGGAGGCGGCTTGCGGCCGGCGGCTCCTGGGCCGACCTGCCCGACGAGGCCCGGATCGGCTCGTACCGACGCCACCCCGCGTGGCAGCGCGTCTTCGACGTGGGCTTCCGCGTCGTCTGCGAACCCCCCCCGGCGACCGCCCGAGGCGGCGCACACAGGAGCGACACCCGATGATGACATCCCGAGAGCGGGTACTGCGTACGCTGGAGCTTCGGTCGCCGGACAGGGCGCCGAGGCAGCTCTGGGCGCTGCCCTGGGCTGTGGACCACCACTCCGACGCGCTGGACGCCCTGCGCCGCGACTTCCCCGACGACATCAGCGGCGTCTCGGGCCACTGGAGCGAGATGCCCGCCACATCCGGCAACCCCTACGAGATCGGCACCTACGTCGACGACTGGGGCAGCGTCTTCACGAACATCCAGAAGGGCGTCATCGGTGAGGTGAAAGACCCCCTCATCGCCGACTGGCATACCGACGTGCCCAAGGTCCACATCCCCACCGAGTGGCTCACCGTAGACCGCGAGGCCGTGAACCGCGACTGCGCCGCCACCACAGCCTTCACTATGGCCGGTGCCTGCCCCAGGCCCTTCGAGCAGCTCCAGTTCCTGCGAGGCACCGAGAACCTCTACATCGACCTGATGGAGCAGCCCGCCGAGATGGTGGGCTTCCTTGCCTCCATGCACAGCTACTACTGCGAACTGCTGGAGGCCTGGGCCGCCACGGACGTGGACGCCCTCATGATGATGGACGACTGGGGCACCCAGCGCACGCTGCTGCTGAGCCCGAAGCTCTGGAGGGCAGTCTTCAAGCCGCTCTACCGCGACTACATCGAGATCGCGCACCGCGCCGGCAAGAAGATGTTCATGCACTCCGACGGGCACATCCTCTCGGTGATCCCGGACCTGATCGAGCTGGGCCTCGACGCCGTGAACTCGCAGATCTTCTGCATGGGCATCCAGGAGCTGGCGCCCTACGCGGGCCAGATCACCTTCTGGGGCGAGGTCGACCGCCAGCACCTGCTCCCCTCGGCCACCACGCAGGAGATCGACGCGGCTGTCCGCAGCGTCCACGCAACCCTCTGGCGCAACGGCGGCTGCATCGCGCAGTGCGAGTTCGGAGCAGGCGCCCGCCCGGAGAACGTGCGGCAGGTCTTCGAGACCTGGGACCAGGTGACGGCCTGAGGCCACGCCCTCTGCCGCGTTGGCCGCGTTGACGATGGGGCCCTTGTAGGGGCGGGTTTCAAACCCGCCCCTACAGGCGGCGGTCAGGTCTGCTGCCCGATCGCGTTTGCGGCGTTGGCCGCGTTGGCCGCGTTGGCCGCGTTGGCCGCGTTGACGATGGGGCCGCGTTGGCCGCGTTGGCCGCGTTGACGATGGGGCCGCGTTGGCCGCGTTGACGATGGGGCCCTGCAGGGGCGGGTTTGAAACCCGCCCCTACGCCGCCATCATCCCGTCACATCTCAGCGCTTCCACTCCTTCAACTTGGCCTCAAGCTCTTTGGCCATCTCCGGCGGGTAGGAGGCGCCGGGCTTCTTCAGGAGGGCTACGGCCTGGGTCTGGGTGCTGATGGCCTGGGCCTTGTTACCGGACTTGAAGTAGGCGACCGCCAGCGTGTCGAGGATCATCGGGTCGCCGTTCTTGCTCACCTGGGCCGCGCGCTTGGCGATGGAGAGGGCCAGCGGGTAGTTGCGGGTCTTCAGGGGGCTCTGCTCGTCGACCATGGGCCAGGCCAACTGGTTCAGCATCTGCGCGTCGCCGCTGAAGAGGCCCGTGCTGAGCTGCTTCGCGAAGGCGTACATGGCCTTCTCGTCGGAGCGCATGAGCACCATGAACTTGGTCATGCTCAGGTTCTGCTTCATGTCCGGGTTCTCGGCGATGATCTTGTCGATGGCGACGACGGCGCCTTTGTAGTCCTGCTTGTTCAGGGCGGCCATCATGGGGGCCATCACCTGGCTCTGCTTGCGCTCGGCGGCTTCGCGCTTCTCACGCTCGGCGGCGGCGGCCGTGGGGTTGAACGTGCCCGCGAGGACCTGGTCGAGCACCTTGTCGAGGCCGTCCATGGGGTGGCCGATCCAGGCGATCTTGCCCGTGCCGTCCACCACGAAGGCCGACGGGATGCCGTTCTGGCCGGCGGCGGTCATCCAGGTCTTGGCCATGGTCTTCTCGGGGCCGTCGACGGCCACGTTGTAGTCCATCTTGTCGCCCATCTCTTTGACGAACTGGTCGACCTTCTCCATGTAGGCCGTGTCCGCATCGTTGGCCTGGCGCTCCCAGACGCTGACGCCGACGAAGGTGACCTTGCCCGCCAGCTTCTTGGCCATCTCGGTCAGGTGCGGGATCGTCGTCTTGCAGGGGCCGCACCAGGTGGCCCAGAACTCGACGACGTAGGTCTTCCCCGCGGCAAACGACGAGACCTCGGAGCCCTTCACCCACTTGGCCACCTTGATGGCCGGGGCCGGGTCGAGCACCTTCAGTGCAGGCGTCTGAGCCGACGCTGCGACCCCTCCGACAACCACTGCAGCCGCCAGGGCCGCAAGCGTACGCACTCGCATCGTATTCTCCTTGGATCGGTCCGCACTACCGGGCGCGGAGCCCATTGCGTTATACTCCACGCGGCGGCACGGCGTGCCCACGGGCGCGCAGACGGGGCCGGACCGGGGGAGCCCATTGCAGATTCTAGGCGGCGCAACCAGCCCCGCGGCCCAACTGGCCCGGGCGATCACCGCTCGCACGCTGGACGAGGTCCAGGGCGAGCGCCTCACCGGGCGATCTATCGGGCTGGAGGGCGCCCTGCTTCGGCTGGG
This sequence comes from uncultured Chthonomonas sp., assembly GCA_903885605.1. Classification (GTDB taxonomy): domain Bacteria; phylum Armatimonadota; class Chthonomonadetes; order Chthonomonadales; family CAJBBX01; genus CAJBBX01. The sequence goes on from CAISJD010000076.1 coordinate 13,658, forward strand.
TCCGCACGCCACCTCGCTCAACGAGATCGGCTGCATCCGCGCCGTGGCGATCGGCAAGGCGGCCGTGGGAATGGCGCGGGCTGTCGGCGAAGCGCTGGGCGGCCGTCTCGACCTGGGCCTCGCGGTGACGAAGCTCGGCGCGGGCGAGGCCGTGGAGGGCTTCACGGTGCTGGAGGCCGCGCACCCCACGCCCGACGCGACGTCGCTGTCGGCAGGCATCGCCGTGGCCGATGCCGTGGCCGGCTCACGCCCCGGCGACCTGACGCTCTGCCTCCTCTCCGGCGGCGCCTCGGCCCTCGCCGAACTGCCCGCCGAGGGAATGAGCCTGGAGGAGCTGTCGCACCTCACCACGGCGCTCCTGCGAAGCGGCGCGCCCATCGGAGAGCTCAACGCCGTGCGCGGCTGCCTCTCGCGCCTGAAGTGCGGCGGCCTGGCGCGCCTCGCCGCTCCAGCGCAGGTGGTCTGCCTGGTCCTCTCGGACGTCCTCGGCAATCCGCTGGAGGTCATAGGCTCCGGGCCCTGCGTCGACGCCGCGCCGGACCGCCGGGCCGCCCGCGACGTCCTCCACAAGCGGGGCCTGTGGGACGCCTGTCCACCATCGGTGCGAGCGTGCCTGGAGCAGGCGCCGGGCGCCGCATCCGCCCCGGTCGAGGCCCGCCACGTCATCGTCGGCGACATCGACACGGCGATACGGGCCGCATCGGAGGCTGCGCGAGGCCTGGGGCTACGGCCGCTCGTCGTAACAAACCGCCTCCAGGGCCCGGCCGACGAGGCGGGCAGGCTCCTTGGCGCGCTGGCGCTGGAGCTGCGCGACGCGGCAAGCGGCGGCGGCCACGACTGCCTGATCCTGGGCGGCGAGACCACGGTGACCGTGCGCGGATCGGGCCTCGGTGGCCGGTGCCAGGTCGCAGCCGCCGTTGCGGCCCAGGCGCTGCGCGGCACGGAGGGAATTTCGGTGCTGGCGGCGGGCACCGACGGTACCGATGGACCCACCGACGCGGCGGGTGGCCTCATCGACGGCCGGACCGCCCTGCTCGCCGAGGAACAGGGCCTCGACCTCGAGCGGTACCTGTCCGAGAGCGACAGCTACCACTGGCTTCAGGGCGCGGGCGGCCTAATCCGGACCGGGCCCACGCACAGCAACGTCAACGACCTCCACCTCGTGGTGGCCACCCGGAGGCGTTGAGCGGTAAGCTACACCCATCGGCGGCGCCTGCCGCACCCAGAGGAAACCCATGAGCGAAACACGGCCGGACCCCGGCATCATCTTCAGCCTCTCCACCGCCTACTGGGCCTCCGCCTGCCTGCTGGGCGCCAACGAGCTGGGCCTCTTCGGGGCGCTAGCCGCCGGGCCGGCCACATCGGGCGAGGCCGCGCAGAGGGTCGGCGCCGACGCGCGGGCCTGCGAGATGCTGCTGGACGCCCTGGCCGGCCATGGGTTGCTCGCCAAGTCCGACGGCCGCTACGCGCTGACGCCCGCCTCACGGGCCTACCTCGCACCGGGGTCGCCGGCATACCTCGGCAGCGCGCTGAAGTGGAGCCAGGACCAGTACGGCGCCTTCGGCCGCCTGGCCGAGACCGTCCGCACGGGCCGCCCCGCCGTAGCGCCCGAGCTCCACCTGGGAGCCGATGAGGAGCAGACGCGCGCCTTCGTGCTGGGAATGCACGAGCGGGCGCTGGGCGTGGCCCGCGGGGTGGTCCCCTTCATCCACCTCGGCGGCGCAACGGAGCTGCTGGACGTGGGCGGCGGGCCGGGCACCTACTCGGCGCTGCTGGCCCAGGCCGACCCCGCGCTGCGCAGCACCGTTCTGGACCTGCCGGCGGTCGTCGCCATCGCTGCGGAGGTGATCGCGGCGGTGGGGCTGCACGACCGAGTGGGGGTGCGGGGCGGCGACGCCACCTCGGGCGAGTACGGCGAAGCGGCCTACGACGCGGTGCTCTTTTCCGGCGTGCTGCACCAGATGGCGCCCGCCACCATCGCCCGCATGTTCGCCGGCGCCTTCCGCGCGCTGCGCCCCGGCGGCCGGGTCATCGTCTCGGACATGATGCTGGGCGACGACAAGACTGAGCCCGCCTTCTCCACGCTCTTCTCGGTGCTGATGCTGCTCACCAGCGCCGAGGGCGCCGTCTTCGCCGAGGGCGAGTGCGCGGCGTGGCTGGCCGAAGCGGGGCTCACCGACGTGGCCGTGCGCCGGTTGCCCCCGCCCCTGCCCTACAGCGTGGTATCGGCCCGCAAGCCGGGCTAAGTGTGGTACTCGGCGTTGATCTTGACGTAGTCGTAGGAGAAGTCGCAGGTCCAGAAGGTGGCCTGCTCGCCGCCTGAGCGCAGGTCGACGACGAGGCGCACCTCGCTCTCGGCCAGCGTCTCGCGGGCGGCGGCGGTGTCGAACGAGGCGCCCGCGCCGTCCACGTAGACCGGGATGCCGCCGATCGCCACGCGCAGGCGCTCGGGGTCGAAGGCCACGCCGCACTTGCCGGCGGCGGCCAGGATGCGTCCCCAGTTCGGGTCATTGCCGTAGAGCGCCGTCTTCACCAGCGGCGAGTCGGCGATGCTCCGGGCGATGGTCTCCGCGTCCCGCTCGGTCCGCGCGCCCTTCACCACGACCTCCACCAGCTTCGTGGCGCCCTCGCCGTCGCGGGCCAGCTCGCGGGCCAGGTACCGGCAGACGCGCTCAAGGCCCTGGCAGAAGTCGTCGAAGGCCGGCCCCTCCGCCGCGATCTCAACGCCCGAGGCGCCGCCCGCCAGCGCGGCCACGGTGTCGTTGGTGCTGGTGTCGCTATCCACGGTGACGCGGTTGAAGGTACGCGCCACGGCCGCCGACAGCGCCTCCTGCAGCAGGCCCGCGGGCAGGGCGGCGTCGGTGGTGATGAAGCAGAGCATGGTGGCCATGTTCGGAGCGATCATGCCCGAGCCCTTGCATGAGCCTCCGATGCGCAGTTCGCCCTCCCAGGCGTCGCTCTGCATCTGGACCGCGATGGTCTTCGGGCGCAGGTCGGTGGTCATCATGGCGCGGGCCACGGTCATGTCCACCCCGCCCTCGCGGTCGAGCAGGTCGGCGGCGCGGGGGATGCCCTCCTCCAGCTTCTCCATGGGCATGGCGTGGCCGATGACGCCCGTGGAGGCCACGAAGACCTCGTCGGTGCTGATCCGCAGGCTGGCGGCGGCGAGCTCGGCCATGCGCAGCGCGTCGGCGTCTCCGCGCGGTCCGTTGCATGCATTGGCGTTACCCGCGTTGCAGACGACGGCCCGGGCGCTCCCGTGGGCTGCCACGCGCTTGCTGTGCCGCACACTGGCGGCCTGGACCACGTTGGTCGTGAAGACCGCCGCGGCCGAGGCGGGCGTCTCGCTGAAGATAAGCGCCAGGTCGTCGCCTTGCGTCTTCAGCCCGCAACGCACTCCGGCCGCCACGAAGCCCAGGGGGAACGTGACCCCCAGATCGGCGTGCTGCTTCCATTGGGTGAGCATGAGCGTCTTCTCCATGCAGCGGCCCGATATGGGGCCACCAGGGCGTCCAGGATACCGTCTGCATATGATAGCCCACGGGCGCGGGACCCCCGCCCCGATCCATGCCGGAGGTATACTCGGCTTCAACGCGGCGCTGCCGCATGACCACGCCATGACCCACGCAACCAGAGCCGGCCTGAGCATACTGGCGCTCCTCGTGCCGCTGTCGCCTGCGCGCGGCCAGTCGTCACCCGAGGAGCAGTTCCGGCGCGCCAACGAGCGCATCAGCCGGGGCGGCACGGCTACGTCCGCCCGTGCCCCGGTCCGCTCCGAGGCCTTCCTGGGCCGCCTGGGCGTCATCACCCAGACCACCAACATCCACGTCACGCGCTCGTCGGCATCGGCCGTCCTGGCCCGCGTGGAGGCCGGCACCTACGTCTGCCTCCGGAGCCAGTCGCCGCGCTGGTACGGCCTGCTCATGGCGGACCGGACGCTGGGCTGGACCCAGAAGGCGCGCGTACGGATGCTGGACTTCAACGTGGTCGGCTCGGCGGGCCGCGCGGCGCCCTCCATGGGCGGCTCCGAGGGCCTCTCAGGCGGGCAGCGAACGGTCATCGAGGTGGCGTATAGCTTCCTCGGTATTCCGTATAAGTGGGGTGGGACCACCGGCGCGGGCATCGACTGCTCGGCCTTCGTCCAGAAGTGCTTTGCGTCGGCCGGCGTCCGGCTACCGCGCACCGCGGCGGAGCAGTCGCGCTACGGCTCCCCGGTGCCGGTGGAGCTGCTGCAGACGGCAGACCGGCTCTACTTCGCGAGCAGCAACGGGCGCATTTCGCATACCGGCATCTACCTCGGCAACGGGTACTTCATCCACTCCTCCACCAACCGGCGGGGGGTGGCGATCAGCGCCCTGAACGAGGCGCCCTACGCGAAGATGTACGCCGGGGCGCGCAGGTAGGCCCCGACGCCTTCGCTGAGGCGGCGACCGATGACGGCGCAGGTCAGGAGAGACGCACCCCACGATGCGTAACAAGCTCATCGAGATCGGCATACCCTCCGCCGTAGGCGTCATCTGCGCGACCCTCCTCGGCGTCCTGGTCTACGGCTACGTGCGCCCCGGCGGCTTCTCCGAGCGGCCGCTGGGTATGGACCAGTTCCGCGTCGCCGTGGCTCCCGGCGGACAGGGCGCGTCGGCCCCCGGCGCTCCCGCCGGCGTCAGCTTCTCCAACGCCAAGGCCGCCGTGGCCGTCCTGCCCGGCGCCTGGCCCGGCTTCCGAGGCCCCCTGCGCGACGGCGTCAGCGCCGATGCGACGCCCCTGGCGCCCGGCTTCGGTCCCGCGGGCCCGCCCGTCCTCTGGTCCGCAACGCTGGGCGAGGGCTACGCCGGTCCGGTGGTGCTGAACAGCCGCGTCTACCTGATCGACTACGACCAGGGAGCCCAGAGCGACGCCATCCGATGCTTCTCGCTGGCCGACGGCTCGGAGCTATGGCGCCGCAGCTACCCTGAGGTCGTGAAGCGCAACCACGGCATGTCGCGCACCGTGCCCTTCGTCAACGACAAGCTCGTGGTGACGCTGGGGCCCAAGTGCCGGCTCACCTGCTGCGACGCCGCCACCGGAGAGATGAAGTGGCAGCACGACCTCGTGTCCGAGTACGGCGTGACGGTGCCGGAGTGGTACGCCGGCCAGTGCCCGCTCGTGGTGGACGGAATGGTCGTGATCGGTACAGGCGGCTCCGCGCTGGTCGTGGCCTTCGACGCGGCCACGGGCAAGGAGAAGTGGCGCTCGCCCAACCCCGGCAACTGGGCCATGACGCACTCGTCCATCATGCCCATGACCGTGAACGGGGTGAAGACGCTGGTCTACGCCGGGAGCGGCGGCGTGGCGGCCGTCGCGGCGGCGGGCGGGAAGATCCTCTGGAGCACCGACGAGTGGGTCATCAACACCGCCACGGTGCCGACGCCCATCGTCGCGCCCGGCAACCGGCTCTTCCTCTGCGGCGGCTACGACTCCGGCGCCATGATGCTGCAGGTCGACGGCTCGGCGGCGGGCATGTCCGTGAAGACGCTCTGGCGCGTGAAGGCCTCGGTCTTCAGCTCCGACCAGCAGACGCCGATCCTCTACAAGGATCACCTCTACGGCGTCATCACCGGCGGGCAGATGGTCTGCCTCAAGCTGGACGGGACGCCCGCCTGGTCCTCCGGTCCCATGAACCGCTACGGCCTCGGCCCCTACATGATCGCCCGCGGGATGCTCTACATCCTCGACGACAAGGGCACGCTGACCGTGGCTGATGCGTCGCCGGCGGGCTTCAAGAAACGCTCCGAAGCGCGCATCCTGGAGGGCCCCGACGCCTGGGGTCCGCTGGCCCTGGCGGGCGGACGCCTGCTGGCCCGCGACCTGACGCGCATGGTCTGCCTCGACGTGGCGGCGCACTGACGTGGACCGTATCTCGCGCCGGGCGCTCCTGGCCGCTGCCGCGGTAGCCGGGCTGGCGGGATGCCGCGAGCGTTCGCCGCGCGTGGAGGTCCGCGACGCCGACGAGGCCGACACGCCCATCGACCCCGCGCTGGTGAAGTACCGGTCGACCGCGGTGATCGAGACCGGCATGGCGGCTACCTCGGGCATCGCCGTGTCCGCCAACGACGCGATCCTCGTGGCCGGCGACGCCGAGGTGCGCTCATACGCGCCGGACGGCAAGCGGCAGGGCTCCATCGCGGTGGCGCCGCGGCCCACCTGCCTGGCCGTAGGCCCCGACGGCGCGGTCTATGTGGCCTACGCCGACCGGGTGCGCGTCTACGGCGGCGACGGGGCGCTCCGGTCCGAGTGGCCGTCGCTGGGCGAGAGGGCCGAACTGACGGGCCTATCCGTCAGCAGGGACGACGTGCTCCTCGCCGACGCGGGAGGCCGACGCATCCTCCGCTGCGACCACGCTGGACGCGAACTCGCGACGCTCTGCGCCAAGGGCGGCGGCTACCCCGGCCTCCTGTTGCCCAGCGCGTACCTGTCGGTCAGGCACTTTGCGGGCGGCTTCTGCGTCAATAACGCTGGGCTTCACCGGATCGAGCGCCACGCAGCTGACGGCAAGCTGACGGCCTCCTTCGGAGCCGAGGGGCTAGAGGTCGAGCGCTTCTGCGGATGCTGCAATCCCACCGACTTCGCGCTGCTGCCGGGCGGATCGGTGGTCACGGTGGAGAAGGGGCTGGTCCGGATCAAGGAGTACCGCTCCGACGGCAAGCTGGCCTGCGTGGTGGCGACGCCCGCCGAGTTCGTGGACGGCACAGCCGGGGTCGCGCTGGCCGTCGACGGTCATCGCCGCGTGCTCGCGCTGGACCCGAAGAAGAAGGTGGTACGCATCTATGAACGCAAAGCATAGCGAAAAGCCGCGTCCCGCGCGGCGCGAGGCGCTCCGCACGGTGGCCCGCGGCCTGCTCGCGGCGGGCGGCGCCCTCTACCTGACGCGCCTGGCCTACGCCCGCGGCTGGTGCTCAACGGTCGGCGCCTGCGCCTCGTGCCCGGGCGCTTCGGCCTGCCCAAGCGCCGGTATCCTTCCGCAGAACGGCACCGATGGCCGGTAAGCTGCTCCCCATGGCCGACGACGCGCCCGAGCAGCCGCAGGGCGGCCGGACCAGGCGCGACTTCCTGCTCGCGGGCGTCCGCACTGGCTCCGTGGTGGCCGCGGGTGGCCTGTTGACGATCCTGGCGAAGGCTCCCGCCGCCGCGGGCACGGTCTGGCAGATCGATCCCGACAAATGCACCCAGTGCGGCCTCTGCGCCACCAACTGCGTGCTGCAGCCCTCGGCGGTTAAGTGCGTCCACACCTACGCCATGTGCGGCTACTGCAAGCTCTGTTTCGGGCTCCTCAAGGACAAGCGCACCGGCAACACGCTCTCGGTCGAGAACAGCCGCTGCCCCACCGATGCCATCAAGCGCGTCTTCGTTGAGGACCCCTACTACGAAATGCACATCGAGGAGAACCTCTGCATCGGCTGCGGCATCTGCGTGAAGGGCTGCACCCGGTTCGGCAACGGCTCCATGTACCTGCAAATCCGCCACGACCGATGCGTCAACTGCAATGAGTGCGGCATCGCCCGGGCCTGCCCCGCCGGCGCCATCTCGCGGGTCAGCGTGAAGACGCCCTACAAGCTCAAGACGAGGCACGCTTGATGCCCCTGCCCACCCCCGGCCCATGGGACCGCGACAGGCGCCGCACGCTGGCGCTCGCCGCCCTTGCCGCCGTGGCGGGCGCCGCGCCCGCGGCCCACGCCCAGGAGCAGAAGAAGCAGCCGCCGCCCGAGTTCTCCGAGGGCTACACGCCCCCCATGCCCTCGCAGCCGCAGCCGCGCATGCCGTGGCTCACCACGCTGGACGTGGCCCTGCTGGCCGCCGCGCTGGGCCTCGCAGCCTGGATCGGCCTCCACCGCCGGTCGCGCCGCGAGATGCGGCTCCTGGGCCTCTTCAGCGTGCTCTACTTCGGCTTCATCCGGCAGGGATGCCTCTGCCCGGTGGGGAGCATCCAGAACGTGGCCCTGGCCGCGCTGGGATCAGGCTACGCGCTCCCCTTCGCCGCCGGCGCCCTCTTCCTGCTGCCTCTGCTGGCCGCCCTCTTCTTCGGGCGCGTCTTCTGCGGCGCTGTCTGCCCGCTGGGCGCCGTCCAGGACCTCGCGCTGCTCTGGCCCAGGCGCGTCCCGGCATGGCTCGACAACGCCCTGGGCGTGCTTCCCTACGCCGTGCTGGGCATCGGTGTGCTGTACGCCGCCGCCGGGACGGCGTTCGTGGTCTGCCAGTTCGACCCATTCGTCGGCTTCTTCCGATTCAGCGGCGGCTGGTTGGCCATCTCGCTTGGCGCAGGCCTGCTCATGCTCGGAACCGTCGTAGGCCGCCCCTACTGCCGCTGGCTCTGCCCCTACAGCGTGCTGCTCCGCTGGACCGCCGCGCTCACGCGATGGGGTGTTCGCATCACGCCCAAGGACTGCATCCAGTGCCACCGCTGCGCCGACGCCTGCCCCTTCGGCGCCATCAGCCCCGCCACGCTGGAGGCTCCCGCCGAGCCCCGCGCCGTGGCCCGTCGGAGGCTGGGCCGCGTGCTGGCCGTTGCGCCGCTCATCGTGGTTGCTGGAGCCCTCCTCGGTCGGCTCGGCGCACCCGCCGTGGCCCGGTACGACCGCGTCGTCTCGCTCGCCGAGCGCGTCTACCAGGAGGAAACCGGCCGCGTGAAGGGCCAGACGAACGCCTCCGAGGCCTTCCGCAAGCAGGCGACCCCCACCGGCGAGCTCTACCGCCAGGCCCTCGTCAAGCGGCGCTGGTACGGCGGCGCCACCACGCTCTTCGGCGCCTGGTGCGGCATCGTCGTGGCGGGTAAGCTCATCTTCCTGACGCTCCGGCGACGCCGCCCGGACTACGAAGCCGACCAGGCCGCCTGCCTCTCCTGTGCGCGATGCTACACCTCGTGCCCCATCGAACAAGAGAGGCTCACGGGCCTCCGGTCGCCCCTGCGAGACGCACCCGAGCAACCATGAACCAGAACAGCGAACCAGCAACCGGCTCCACCAGCCTCTACCGCAGCGCCAAGCGGTCCGCCACGGTCTGCGCCCTCTTCGGCCTGATCGTCTTCGGGCTGCTCGTGGCCAACACCGTGGCGAACCGGACCTCCGACCTCGTCACGCCGGCCCGCCTCCACGCCATGGAGCTTGAGCTGAACCGGAACCCCAAGGACGAGGCCCTGAAGAAGCGCATCCGCAGGCTCGACCTGCAGGTGCGCCGCTCCTTCTTCCGAGGCCAGGCCTTCGCCGGGCTGGGCTTCCTCCTGCTTGCCGGCGCGGCCGTGGGCTTCTTCGCCTTCTCCGAGTTGGCCGCCCGGCAGGTGCGGAAGCTACCCGCGCCCAATCCCGAAGCCGCCAGGGAGATCGAGGCCTCGCTACCCGGCGGCCGGCGGGCCGTGGCGGTGCTGGGCGCCCTACTGGGCGGGACGCTGATGACGATGGCGGTGCTGTCGCGCCACGACGCCGCCGCCGAGTACGCGCGGCTGGCGCTGCGTAAGCCCTTCATCCGTCAGGCGGAGGCGGCCGGCCCTGCCGGCGGACTGGGTCCGCTAGGCAGGGCAGGCGCCCTCCCGCTAGCCGGCGCCCCCGGCGTTGCGGGTGCGGGACAGCCGCTGGGCGTCGCAACGCCTCAGGGCGGCACGCTGCTTCAGCCCATCGTGGCCGCGCCGGGAGGCGGCGCCGTCACCCCCGTGCCTCCCGCCGCAGGCCCGAGCCTCCTGAAAAACCCGCCCGTGACCATCACCGGCGTGGCGCCCGGCGGGACAGCCACCTGGCCCCGGTTCCGCGGTCCCAACGGCGACGGCACGGCGGGCCCGGGCGACTACCCCACCGAGTGGAACGCGACCAACGGCGCGAACACGCTCTGGAAGCAGCCCCTGGCGCTTCCCGGCTGGAACTCGCCCATCGTGGTCGACGGCAAGGTCCTGCTATCCGGCGCCAACGCCGCCAAGCGCACCGTCTCCTGCTTCGACGCCGCTACCGGCAAGCCCCTCTGGCAGGCCGACGTGCCCCCCTCGCGACCCGGCGAGGAGGTAAAGGTCATGGACGACACGGGCTACGCGCCCTCCACCATGGCCACGGATGGCACGCGGCTCTACGCCGTCTTCGTCAACGGAGACGTCGTGGCCCTGGACCTCCAGGGCAAGCAGCTCTGGCTTCATCCGTTGGGCATGCCCGAGAACCACTACGGCCATGGCGCCTCGCTGACAACCTACGGCACAGGCGTGATCGTCCAGTTTGACCAGGGCAGTTCCGCCACCGACAACAAGTCGGAATTGCTCGCCCTGGACGGTACGTCGGGCAAGGTGGTCTGGCGCATCAAGCGGCCCAGCCCCGGCACCTGGAGCACACCCATCGTGGTGAAGGCGGGCAATCGCGACCTCATCGTCTGCAGCGGCAACCCGCTGCTCATGGCCTACGACGCGGCCTCCGGCGCCGAGGTCTGGCGAGCCGAGGTGGTCGGCGGCGAGATCGCTCCCACGCCCACCTTCGGCGAGGGCTTCATCTTCGTGGCCAACCAGGGCGGTAACCTGGCCGCCGTGCGCCCCGACGGCGTGGGCAACGTCACCAAGACCGCGGTGGCCTGGCTGGCCGCCGACGGGCTGCCGGACATCGTGAGCCCGCTCTACGCCAACGGCCTCATCTTCCTCTGCACCACCGAGGGCCTCGTCACCTGCGTCGACGCCAAGACCGGCAAGAAGGTCTGGGACCACGACTTCGAGGTGATGATGCGCGCCTCGCCCACGCTCGTCGGCGGCGCCTTCTGGCTCTTCGACGTCAAGGGCGCGGCGTACCTGGTCGAGGCCGGGCGCAGCTTCAAGCAGGTGAGCCATGCCGTGGTGGGAGAGGAAGTCAACGCCTCTCCGGCCGCCGTGGAGGGCCGGTTCTACGTGCGCTCCAAGTCGCACCTCTACTGCTTCGGCAAGAAGCCATGATCGCGCTCTTCCCGTCGCGCCGGACGCAGGCCCCGCCGCCGGCTGAGGAGCTCCTGCCCGATCCCGGCGCCTTCGTCGAGGTCGTGGTCGCCGACACGGGCCGCGAGCCGCAGGCGCTGATCCCGATCCTGCAGGCCGTGCAGCGCCGCTTCCGCTACCTGCCGCCCGAGGCTCTGCACCGCGTGGCCGAGCTCACCCGCTCCAGCCCCGCCGACATCATGGGCGTCGCCACCTTCTACTCCCAGTTCCGCACCACGCCCGTGGGCCGGCACATGGTGAGCGTCTGCCACGGAACCGCCTGCCACGTCAAGGGCTCCATGCTCATCGACGACGCCCTCCGACGCCACCTCCAGCTCGGCATCGGCGACGACACCGACCGGGCCCGGGAGTTCACGCTGCAGAAGGTCGCCTGCGTGGGCTGCTGCACGCTGGCGCCCGTCATCCAGATCGACGGCGTCACCTACGGCAACCTGAAGCCCGAGACGGCGCCCAAGGCCCTGCGCGACTTCCTGGAGACGGCGGGACGCTCGGACGAGACCGGGGCGGCGCCCATCGCCGACGGCCGCCAGGCGGGCGAGATCCGCATCACCATCGACAGCTGCTGCATCGCCGGCGGGGCGCTGCAGGTCCACGACGCCCTGGTTCAGGCCGCGCGCCTGAGCCGGGCACCCGTGGCCGTCAAGCCCGTCACCTGCGGAGGCATGTGCCACCAGATACCTCTCGTGGAGGTCGCCGCCGGTCGGCGAGAGCCCGCCACCTACGCCAAGGTGACCCCGCAGGAGGCCGAGCAGATCGTCCGCCGCCACTTCCCCGGCAGCGGATTCGGGGCTCGTCTGCGGGCCGCAGCAGCGGGCGTCATGGACCGCCTGGTGGAGGTCGGCGCGGGCGACGCCCTGCAGCGCCACTCACTGGACGTGCGCGACAAGCCCGTCTGCGCCTTCCTGGGCCCACAGCGTCGCATCGCCACCGAGCAGACCGGCTCGCAGGACCCCATGAGCCTCGAGGAGTACCGCGCGGCCGGCGGCTATGAGGGGCTGCGACGCGCAATCACGGAGATGACCCCCGAGGGCATCGTCGACACGATGACCCGCTCGGGCCTCCGGGGCCGGGGCGGCGCAGGCTTCCCCACGGGCATCAAGTGGGGCAAAGTGCGCCAGACGCAAGCCGCCACGAAGTACGTGGTGGTGAACGGCGACGAAGGCGACCCCGGCGCCTTCATGGACAGGATGCTGCTGGAGTCCTTCCCCTACCGCGTGCTGGAGGGCCTCACCATCGCGGCCCGCGCCGTGGGCGCCGAGGAGGGCTACCTCTATATCCGCGCCGAGTACCCGCACGCCGTGACGCGCATCCGCGAAGCCATCCGCCGGTGCGAGGCTGCCGGCCTGCTGGGCAACGACATCCTGGGCTCGGGCGCGCGCCTGTCGCTCACGGTGATGGAAGGCGCCGGCGCCTTCGTCTGCGGCGAGGAGACGGCTCTCATCGCCTCCATCGAGGGCCGCCGGGGAATGCCGACGCTCAGGCCGCCGTACCCTGCTGAGTCGGGCCTCTGGGGAATGCCCACGTTGATCAACAACGTAGAGACCTACGCCATGGTCCCCTGGATCGTGCGACACGGCTGGGAGGCCTTCGCCGGGCTGGGCACCGAGAAGAGCCGGGGCACGAAGGTCTTCGCGCTGGCCGGCAAGGTCCGCCGCGGCGGCCTGATCGAGGTGCCCATGGGCGTCACGATCCGGCAGGTCGTCGATGAGATCGGCGGCGGCGTCTCCGACGGAGGCATCTTCAAGGCGGTCCAGATGGGCGGCCCCTCCGGCGGCTGCATCCCCGCCGCCATGGCCGATACGCCCGTGGACTACGACGCCCTCCAGGCGGCCGGAGCCATCATGGGCTCCGGCGGCATGGTGGTGCTGGACGACCGCACCTGCATGGTCGACATCGCCCGCTACTTCCTGGAGTTCACCCAGCACGAGTCCTGCGGCAAGTGCACCTTCTGCCGCCTGGGCACGCGGCGGATGCTCGACATCCTGGAGCGGCTCTGCCGGGGCGAAGGTCGCAAGGGCGACATCGAGAAGCTGGAGGAGCTATCCGGCATGGTGAAGGCCGGCAGCATCTGCGGCCTCGGGCAGACGGCGCCGAACCCGGTCCTCAGCACCCTGCGCTACTTCCGCGAGGAGTATGAGGCCCACGTCCAGGGCCGCTGCCCGGCCGAGGTCTGCCGGCCGCTGGTCCACTACACCATCAACCAGAAGTGCATCGGCTGCACCAAGTGCGCCCAGGACTGCCCCGTGGACGCCATCGCCGTCACGCCCTTCGAGGTCCACGCCATAGACGACGCGCTCTGCACGCGCTGCGACGCCTGCCGCCGGGTCTGCCCGGTGGAGGCCGTGGAGCTCAGCACCGGGCGGGAGAAGAGCCATGCCGCACATTGACATCGACGGCCGCCCGACGCCGTTCGCCGAAGGCCAGACGATCCTGGAAGCGGCGAGGGCCGCCGGGATCGACATTCCCACGCTCTGCTACCTGCCCGGCAGGCCGGCGCACGCCTCGTGCCTGCTCTGCATCGTCCGCGTCGGCGCATCGCCGCGAATGCTCCCCTCCTGCGCCACGCAGGCCGTGGACGGGATGCAGGTGACCAACGACGCGCCGGACGTGCGCGACGCCCGCCGCACGGCCATCGAGCTGATCCTCAGCGACCACCTGGGCGACTGCCTGGGTCCATGCCAGGGCGTCTGCCCGGCGCACATGGACATCCCGGACATGATGCGCCATGTCTCCGCCGGTCGGTTCGAGCAGGCCATCGTCACCGTAAAGGAGACGATCGCGCTCCCGGCCATCCTCGGCCGCATCTGCCCGGAGATCTGTGAGAAGGGCTGCCGGCGCTCCTCCAGCGACGGCGCACTGGCCGTCTGCAAGACCAAGCGCTTCGTGGCGGACCGCGACCTGGCCACCGGCGCGCCCTACAGGCCCGAACTGCCCCCGGACAGCGGGCGGTCCGTGGGGATCGTCGGCGCGGGCCCGGCCGGATGCGCCGCCGCCTACTACCTGCGCCGCCGCGGCCACGCCTGCACCATCTATGACGACCACGAGAAGCCCGGCGGCATGATGCGCTACGCCATCCCCCGCGACATCCTGCCCGAGGAGGTCCTCGACGCCGAGATCGGCGTGATCCTGGGCATGGGCGCGGTATTCCGGGGCGGCGTCATGCTGGGCCGCGACGCGAGCATCGACGACCTCCTGGCTCGCCATGACGCCGTCCTGCTGGCCGCGGGCGACGCCGGCCAGGTGGCCCCGTCGGCGCTGGAGGGGCTCAAGCGAGGAACCCAAGGGCTACAGGTGGACCGCCATACGATGATGACCTCGCGGCCGGGCGTCTTCGGAGCCGGTGGCGTGCTGATCGCCACGCGCCACGCCGTGCGGTCCGTCGCCGACGGCCGCGCCGCCGCCGAGTCGATCCACCAGTTCCTCGGCGGCTCGCCGGCCCACGCGCCGGACAAGGCCTACAGCGTCCACATCGGCAAGCTCGACGCGGATCAGATGGTCCCGTACCTGCAGCTCGGCTCGCGGATGGGCAGGACCGCCCCCGCCGGCGGAGCCGCGCAGGGCTTCAGCGAGGCCGAGGTGCGGGCGGAGGCGGCGCGCTGCCTCCATTGCGACTGCCGCAAGGCGAGTTCGTGCCAACTCCGCACCGTGGCGCACCAGTACGGCGCAAGCCAGCAGCGCTTCAAGGGCGACCGGCGCGAGTTCCGGGTGGACCTGAGCCACCCCGCCGTGGTCTTCGAGCCCGGCAAGTGCATCGCCTGCGGCATCTGCGTGCGGATCGCCGCCGAAGGCCGAGACAAGCTGGGCATGGGGTTCAGCGGGCGCGGCTTCGACGTGCGCGCCGCGGTGCCATTCGACGGTATGCTAGGTGACGGCCTGCAGGAGACAGCCCTGGCCTGTGCGGATGCCTGCCCGACAGGCGCCCTGGCCAGAACGACGGGGAGCGACATATGAGATGTTGGCGATGTGGAACCCAGATGCGGCAGGTTGCGCCCGACGTGGCCGAAGGAACAGACGGGCAGCCCGTACCCGATCCTGGCTGGGTCTGCGATCAATGCGAGGGGCAGAATGAGCGCCAGGGAGAAGTCTGCCCGACCTGCAGCAAGCCCGCCATCCGCGACCCCCGGTACAAGACGCGGTCGGAGTGCGCCAAGCAGCGTTGCAGCGGGTGTCGCGCCTATGTGCTGACGCCTCCCGACACCGCCGAGTCGACGGAGCCGCGCATCCTGGCGACCTTCGCCGACCCTGCGCGCCGGTCGTGGGATTGGGGCTGCACGGACTGCATCACCTGCGCCGCCTGCGGCGAGCCGCTGGGCCTGGCCGAGGTAGCCTGCGTGCGCCGGTACACCAACGAGGCCATGGGGAGCAGCGCCTGGCTGACCCGCTTCGGCACCGGCTGGTTCTCCTACTTCCACCGCGATTGCATCCGCTGCATCGAGTGCGGCGAGAAGCTGACGCTGGACCCCTGCATGCCCATCGTCATCAAGAGCGTCGGCGAGGGCGGCCACACCACGGTCGCGCACAAGTCCTGTATGCGCCAGTCGGCCGGAGGCGGCCCGTCTGACGGAACGGGTAGCCGCTCGCACCGGAGGCACCGCCGCGGGTCGTCCTCGCGCGCCGGTAACCGCAGCGATGGCCGCTCGGCCGCAGCCGTACCCGATGCCGCAGCCGCGCCCGATGAGACGGCCGGTAGCTCCTCCAGCAGCCGGCGAAGCCATCGGCGCCATTCGCACAGCAAGGGCGCCGGCGCGTCGGTCTGGGGCAATGAGGGGCACAAGCCGGGCTTCTGCGCCCGGTGCGGCTACCCGCTGGGCCTTCTGGACAAGCTACTTGGACGCAAGGTGCATCGCATCTGCGACTACAGGTAGGTACGCCGACATGCCCGACCTGAGCATTGAGGGCCTGCGCCGCATCCTTGGAGGCAAGGCGGTCCTGGACGGGCTGGACCTGCGTCTTCCGGAGCGGGCCGGCGTTGCGGTCGTGGGACCGTCAGGCTCCGGGAAGAGCACGCTACTCAACCTGATCGGGGCGCTCGATGAGGCCGACGGCGGCGCCATCCGCTTGGGCGACATCGCCGTGACCGACCTCGACGGCGAGGCCGCGGAGCGCTACCGCGCCAAGTCGGTGGGCTTCGTGTTTCAGGAGCACCACCTGCTGAAGCACCTGACGGCCCTGGAGAACGTCCTCCTTCCCAGCCTGGCCGCCGCCTGCGCCGGTTCGGACCGCGCCGCGGCGCGCGAACGCGCAACGCGGCTCCTCTCCGATGTGGGCCTGGCCGACAAGGCAGGCGCCCATCCTGCCACACTCTCCGGCGGCGAGCGGCAGCGCGTGGCCGTGGCCCGGGCGCTGCTCAACAGCCCATCGCTCCTCCTTTGCGACGAGCCGACGGGCAATCTGGACCGCGACACCGGAGACCGGGTGATGGACCTGCTCCTGCGGACCGCCGCCGGATGCGGGGCATCCATCCTGCTGGTTACCCACAACATGGAGCATGCGCGGCGGGCGGATCGCGTCTACGAGATGCGCGGCGGCCGACTGGCCGACGTCGGGCTGTGACGTAGCATGGCGGGCCGAGCCCACCTCGTGCTCCGCGGCCTCCGGGGCTATCGCGCCTCGCACCTGGCCGCCCTGGGCGCCGGCGCCATCGCCGCCGCCGTGGTCTGCGGGGGCCTCACCATCGGCCACTCCGTGCGGCAGAGCCTGCTGGAGCGGGGCCAAGCGCGACTCGGCCGCATCTCCGGGCTCATCGCCACCGACCGCACCTTCTCCGCCAGATGGCCTGACGATATTACGGGCTTCACCTTGGACTGGCTGACCGCCCCGCTCATGGTCACCGCCGGAGCCGCCCGGTCTGAGGCCACCGATGCCCTGGCGCCCAACGTGAGCATCCTCGGCATCGATCAGCGTTTCGGCGCCGCGTACGGTGCGGCAGGTGCGGCCCTGCGCGCCCTCGAGCCCGGCAAGGCCTGTATCAGCCGGGACCTGGCCACCGACCTCCGGCTCCACGTCGGCGATGGGCTGCTGGTCTATGCCGGCAGGGCGGCCGGCGTCGCCGCCGATAGCCTCTACTTCGACCGGAGGACCGAGAAGGCACACCGCTCGTTGCGCGTCGAGGTCCAGGCCATCCTGCCCGCCGCCGGGCCGGGCGGCTTCGACATACGCGGTGCGGCCATGCGGCCCCGCAACGCCTTCGTCCGGCTGGATGAGCTTCAAGACGCCCTCGACCAGAAGGGAGCCGCCAACGCCGCGGCCTTCTTTACCGAACCGGAGGACGCCGCCGTCAAGCAGGCCTCCCTCCGCCGCCTGGCGGAGTGGACGGCCGCCTCGACCGACCTGGGCTTCACGGTGACCCCTCCCGACGCCACGGGCTCGACGGCGGTGCAGTCTGCCGGATATGTGCTGCCCGCGCCTCTGGGGGCCGCCGCCGAGCGCTCCCTGGCCGCCCGAGGCGTCGTGAGCGCCCGCTCGTCGGTCTACCTGGCCGACAGCCTCGGCGTACCGGGCCGCAGGGCCCTGCGCTACGCCGTGGTCGCCGCCCAGGAGGGCGCCTGGGGCCTCCAGTTGCGTTCGGCGGCCGGCTCAGTAACGCCCCGGCCGGGCGAGGTCGTCCTCAGCGCATGGGCGGCTGAGGAGATGGCCGCGAGACCCGGCGACCTGGTGACCATGGCCACACTGGCGCCCAGGCCCGACGGCGACTACGCCACGCTCCGCAGGCAACTGCGCGTCTGCGGCATCGCCGACCCCTCCGGCGATGGGGCCAACCCGACGCTGGCTCCGCTCCTGCCCGGCGTCACCGATGCCGCGTCCATCCGCGACTGGGACCCGCCCTTCCCGGTGGACCTGACGCAGGTCACCGACCGCGACGAGGCCTACTGGAAGCGCTGGAAGGCGGCGCCAAAGGCGTTCCTCCAGGCCGACGACATGAAGGCGCTCTGGCGCGACGCCCAGCCCACGGCGCCCGACGACTGGGTGACCAGCCTCCGCTGCAAGGCGAGCGGCGCCGGCGGACCGGAACGGATCGAGGCTGCCCTCAAGGCTGTGGGGCTCGACGCCGCGGGCGTCACCGTCCGCGACCTCGCCGCCGAGGCCGCCGCCGCCAGCCGGGGCAGTTCGGACTTTTCGGGCCTCTTCATCGGCCTCGGCCTCTTCATCATCGCCGCAGGCCTGGCGCTGGCGGCGGGCGTGCAGCGGCTGCAGGCCGTCGCCCGCGGCCCGGACATGGGTCTGATGATGGCCCTGGGCGTGCCGCGGCGCACGGCCGCAAACCTGATCCTCGCCGAGTTGGCCGTCGTCTCCGCCCTGGGCTCCATCGCCGGCGCGGGACTGGGCATCGCCTACGCGGCGGGTGTGCTGGCGTTGCTGGCCGACCGGTGGCAGGTGATCGTGGGCTCGGCCCCTGTATCGCTCCACGTGAGCGCTCCGCTGCTGGTCGCCGGTGCGCTGGGAAGCCTGCTGGCGGCCCTGGTGGCCCCCTGGAGGGCCGCACGGAGGCTCCAGCGGGAGACGCCGCTGGTTCTGCTTCGCCGGGCGCACAGCGAGGCTGAGACGGGCGCCGGGCGCCGCAAGCCCTCGCAGCCGGCCCAGACCGTAGCCGCCCTGGCCATGGCCGGCCTGCGTGCGCGGCGCGGTCAGGCTGCATTGGGCGTGGGCCTCGCCGCAGCCAGTTCGCTGGTCCTTGCGGCGGTGGCCGCCAACGGCGTCGATGCCCGGGCGACCGATGCGTCTGACCGGCGGTCCGGCACGGGCGGGTACCGCCTCATGGTCCAAACCGCCATCCCCATCGCGGTGGATTTCGGCACAACAGCGGGCCGCGCCAAGCTCGGGTTCAGCCCCGAGGGCGAAGCGGCCCTGGCCGGAGCCGTGGTGATGCGCCTGCCCGTGAGCCCCGGCGACGACCCGAGCTGCCTGAACCCCGCCAGGCCCCTGGCCCCGCGCGTGGCGGGCATTCCGGACGCGATGGTCGCCCGCGGCGGCTTCCGCGTGACCGGCGTGCCTGCGGGCAACCCATGGACTGCCCTGACCCGTCCCTCCGACGGCGCCGTGCCGGCCTTCGGCGACGCCGACACGGTGCAGTGGATCCTCCACTCCGGACAGGGCAAGCGGTTCGTGCGCCCAGCAGCGGGCGCGGGTGACCTGACGCTGCGGTTCGACGGCCTGCTCCAGGCATCGGTCTTCTCAGGCTTCCTGCTCGTCTCGGAGGCCAGGTTCCGAAAGGCGTGGCCGGCCATCACGGCGCCGTCGCTCTTCCTCATCGACCTCCCGGCCGACAGGGCCGACGCCGCCGCCGACGCGATCCGCGAGACGCTGGGCGAGTTCGGCGTCACCGTCAAGCCCACGGTCCAGGCCCTGCAGGATGTGGCCGGGGTGCGCAACGCCTACCTGAGCGCGTTCCTCGCGCTGGGCGGGCTCGGGCTGGCGCTGGGAGGGTTGGGACTGGCCGCGGCCGTGGCGCGCGCGGCGGCGGAGCGGCGCAGTGAGCTGGCCCTCCTCACGGCGTGCGGCTTCGGACGGCCGCAGATCGCCTCGCTGCTGCTCTGGGAGCATCTGGCCCCCGCGGCTGCGGGCTTCGTGCTCGGGGTCGTCCTCGCTTCGCCCATGGTCATCGGGCCGGCGGTGGCGGGATCCTCGGCCGTCGATTGGCGCGGCCTTGCGGCGGCGCTGGTCTCCGTGGCAACTGCGGGCGCCGCCTCGTGCGTTGTCGCGGCCCTGTCGCTGGCGCGGCGCAGCTCAATCCGCGCGCTCCGGTCGGAGTAGCCGACCGCCCGTCAGCGGTAACGGCTGGCCTGCGCCTCAAAGAGGACCGCGTAGGCGCCGTTCCGAGCCAGCAACTCGTCGTGGGAGCCCTCCTCCACCACGGCTCCGTCCTCCAGCACGACGATGTGGTCGGCCATGCGCACTGTGGAGAAGCGGTGGCTGACGATCAGCGCCGCGCGGCCGTCCAGCATGGCGCGGAAGCTCTCGTGGAACGCCGCCTCGGCCAGCGGGTCCATGGCGCTGGTGGGCTCGTCCAGCACCGTCAGGTCGGCCTGCCGCACGATGGCCCGGGCGAGGGCCACGCGCTGCCACTGGCCGCCGCTCAGCTCGGCGCCGTCGTCCAGTGCCCGGCCCAGGTGGGTGTCGTAGCGCTCGGCCAGCCCCTCGGCGATGCCGTCCAGCCCGGCGAGCCGCCCGGCCTCAAGGATGCGAGGGTCATCGGCTCGCAGGTCGATGCATCCCATGCGGATGTTCTCGCGCAAGGTCGCCTGGTAGCGCGTGGGCTCCTGCACCACCACGGCCAGGCGGCGGCGCAGGGCGTCGGGGTCCATCGCCCGCAGGTCCACCCCGTCCATCGTCACAGCGCCCTCATCGGGATCGTAGAGGCGGGCGAGCAGCTTCACCACGGTGCTCTTCCCCGCCCCGTTGGCGCCCACCAGCGCGACGACCTTGCCGGCGGGCAGCCGCAGCGTCAGGTCACGCAGGACGGGCGCCTCGAAGCCCGGATATCGGAAGGTCACGCCTCGCAGCTCCATGCCCTGGGCCATCGGTTGCGGCGGCTCTACGGGCCTCTCAGGCGCCCGCACGGTGGGCTCCATTGCGAGGAACTCGAAGACGTTCCGCAGGAAGAGGCTGTCGCCGTAGAGGCCTCCGATGCCGGCGAGCAGGCTCTGGAGGAATGCCTGCCCGCGCTGGAACGCCTGGTAGAAGAGGACGAGGTCGCCCAGCGATATCTCGCCGCTGACGGCGCGGCGCGCCACGACGGCGAAGGCGCCCAGCATGACCGCCGCCCCCGCGACCTGGGCCAGCGTCTCGCCCGTGGCCCGAGCGCGGACGATGGCCAGCTTCTCGCCCTTCAGGGTTCGGCGCGCCTCCATCCACCAGGCCGCCGCCGCGGGCCCGAGGCCGTTGAGCCGCAACTCCTTGGCATGCACCTCTCCGCAGAGCAGCCAATTCCAGTACGAAGCCCTCCGCTCGAGCTTGGTTCGGCCGCGCGCCCACCGGTAGAGGCGCTTGGAGTACGCAGCGCGCAAGGCCATGCCGGGGACGGCCACCACGATGATGACGACGCCGACCGCCCAGTGGAACGCCAGCACCATGCCGGCGATGCCGACCAGCGAGACCGAGTTCTGCAGCACCTGGGCGACGCCGTTCACGATGCCCAGAGGCCGGAACGGAGCCTCGGACTGCGCGCGACGCAGCGCATCGTTTGCGTCGCTGTTCTCGTAGAATGCCAGGTCCATGCGGATCGACTGCCGGTTCATGGCGTCCAGCATGGCATCGCTGACGGCGATGCCCTGCGCCTCGGAGGCCAGGGCCGAGAGCGCCGAAGCCGCGGCCGATGCGGCAAGCACACCTCCCCAGGCAAGCAGCAGGGGCGCCAGACGCGCCATGGCCGCGTCCTTGTCCGGCTGGGCGATGCCCTGGGTCACGGCATCGACGACGAGCTTCAGGAGCCATAGCGCCGCCAGGGGCAGCACGCCCTGGGCCAGCGTGAGGCCGGCGGTGCAGATCGCCAGCGCCGGTGAGCTCCGCCACACGAGCCCCATGGCCCGCACGATCCCGGCGGCGCGCTCCCTGATCGTGGCGGACGGCCCCTCCGCGGGCGGCATCGGGCGTGCGTCAGCCACCGGCCAACCAGTTCATGAGCCCCTCCACCCGGGCCTGCCGGGCCTGCAGCCTGAGCGTGCGGCGGTCGCGCAGGGCGAGCCGCGCCAGGTCGCCGCCGTGCCGCCGCACCACATCACGCCAGCGCCGTGCGTAGCCGGCCGCCCCCTGCCCCGGATAGAGGCGATCCATGGTGGCCCGATCCGGGAAGAGCGCGGAGGCCGCTCGGCGCACCCCGGCATGGCCGGCCACAGACGCCGCCTGCGGGCTCACCCGCGGGGCCGTCTGCGGCTGCCCGGCCCGGCCCAGAAGCAGTCCGACGGCCAGGGCCAACCGAACGCGGGCCTCCTCGGCCGGTAGCGACGGCGCCAGGCCGGCGAGCGACGCCTCCGGCACGGGCGTTCCGAGCAGATCACGGCAGAGCGCAACCGCCAGCCACGTCTGCCGGGAGCCGCGCCAGGAGCGCGCCTCGGAGGCCACACGCTGCCAGTCGAGCCCAACTCCTGCGCCGCGAACCATGGCGTCGATATCGCAGAGGCCGCGGAGCGTGGCCACGTTGCCGTCCTCATAGGGGTGGATCGCAGTGTGGATGATGGTCTGCTCCGGGCACATCAGGCGCATGTGCAGCCCGCCGGGACGCCCGTCGACGGCGGCACCGAGGATCTCCTGCGTGGACGGCCTGAACGGGCCATGGATGCGGACCAGCCTCCAGTGGAGCTCCAGCACCAGCCGCGGATCGGCAGCCTTGTAGACGATCTCGTTGTCCAGCTCCAGCCGCCCATGGATCGGCCTGTGCGGCTGCCAGCCGCACTCCAGCATGGCCTCGTGGCAGGCCTCCACGCTCTCCTGCGCGACGATCAGGTCCACGTCAGTCATCGACCGGGCGCCGGGGTCACCGTAGACGTCCCAGGCCATCCTGAAGCCCTTCAGCGCCACCGGGTCGGCGCCGCACCGGCGCAGCCGGGGCAGGACCCGGCCAAGCAGGTGGGCCCTGGCAAGGTTCGCAGCGGCGTTCGTCGCGTGGGCGGCGCGCAGCGCCGCCGCGGCATCGGCGGGCGCACGGGACAGGTCGCCCGAGCGAGCAGTCCGAGCATACAGCAGGCCGGCCACTCCGTGCCGGCGCGCTTGCGCTACCGTGGATCGCCACGCCTCAACGTCGGAGGCTTCGGCAGGCAACGCCTGCCGCGCCAGCGCCGCCAGCAGGAGGCGGTGCCGGAGGCGCTCCGACAGGGCCTCCTCGTCGTCAAACTCCCCGGCTAAGCCGCCAGGGTCGCGGTCACTCAGCATGGCTATCAGTATGCACCCATACTGGTGCACCGGCGAACGCGGGTATCCTACCGACTATCCGCGGCCCATGGGAGGTCAGAATGACGAACACGCGAACCCGGTTTGAGAGCGGCTTGCAGCAGCTACGCGACAGGATCCTCGACATGGGGCTCCGTGCCGACAGCATGCTCGCCGACGCGATCCGCGCCGCCGTGGAGCAGGATGCCGACCTCGCCACGCAGGTCGTCCGAAGCGACCGCGAGGTCGACCGCGCCGACATCGACATAGAGACGGACTGCATGCTGCTCATCGCCCTGGAGGCTCCGGTCGCCAAGGACATGCGGCTGATCGGCTCGTCGATGAAGATCATCAGCGATCTGGAGCGCATCGCAGACTACGCCGTCGATATCGCCAAGATCGGCCGGCGCCTGGCCCGCGAGATGCGCTACCAGCCCCTCGTCGACCTCGCCAAGCTGGGCGGTCGTGCGCGAGCCATGCTGCAGGAGGCCCTGAAGGCCTTCGTCAACGGCGACGTGGCTCTGGCGGCTCGGGTCGTGGAGATGGACAACGAAGTGGACGCGCTCTTCCATGAGCAGCGAGACTACCTTCTGGAGCTTCTGGACCGCGAGACGGGCCACGGTTACGCGGGCGGCAATCTTCTGCTGGCTGTCAAGTACCTGGAGCGCATCGGCGACCACGCCACCAACATCGCCGAGCGGATCGCCTATATCGAGACGGGCAACGCCGCCGGGACTGCCGAGCCGCGCACCGGCGAATAGAGGAGCCCGTCAGCCCAGCGGAGCCGCCTCCGCTGCGGCGCTGTCGGCGTTCGCCTCGTCGTCGGCGAACTGCAGCCCATGGAGCCGCGCGTAGAGCCCCTTCCCTTGCAGCAGGTCGTGGTGGGTGCCGCACTCCACGACGCGGCCGGACTCCAGCACGACGATGCGGTCGGCTCGGCGCACGGTGGCCAGCCGATGGGCGATGACGAAGCAGGTACGCCCACGCATCAGCCTGCCCATGGCCTCTTGCACCAGCCGCTCCGACTCGGAATCCTGCGCGGAGGTGGCCTCGTCGAGGATCAGCACCCTCGGGTCGCGCAGGATGGCCCGGGCGATGGCGAGCCGCTGCTTCTGCCCAACCGATAGGCGCGTCCCGCGCTCCCCCACCTCGGTCTCGTACCCCTGCGGCATGGCCATGATGAACTCGTGCGCGTTGGCGGCTCGGGCAGCCTCCTCGACATCGGCTTCGGTTGCGCCGGACTTGCCGAAGGCGATGTTCGCGCGGACCGTGGTGGCGAAGAGGAAGGGCTCCTGCGGCACCACCGCGATGAGCTCCCGCAAGGCCCATGGCGGCACATCACGCACATCCACCCCGTCGATCAGCAGCGCCCCCTCGGTGACGTCGTAGAGGCGCGGCAGAAGCGAGACAAGCGTGGTCTTGCCGGAACCGCTGGGCCCCACCAGCGCCGCCACCTCGCCCGCCGTGACGGCAAGCGAGACATCATGAAGGACCTCGGGCTCTGCAACATCATAGCGAAAGCCCACGCCGCGGAACTCCACTCCCGACGCGCAGGGCGGCGCCAGGCGGGGACGGTCTGGCTGAGGCTCGGAGGGCGCATCGAGGAACTCGAACACACGGTCCGCTGCGCCGATCGCCGCCGCCACCTGCGAGAAGAGGTTCACGAAGGAGCTGGCCGGCCCGAACAGCATTTCGAGCACGTTCAGCGTCATCACCACGTTGCCCGCTGTGATCTCGCCGCGAATCGCCATGCGGGCGCCGACGACCATGGTCAGCATCATGCCGACCGTGGCGATGATGCCGGTGACCGAGCCGTTCGCGGCCCCGAGCGCGGCCATGCGGACGCGAGCCCCGATGAGCCGGTGCACGGAGGCCATGAAGCGCTCGCCCTCGTCCCCGGCCCGGCCGAAGGCGCGCACCTCGCGCGCTCCGCTGACGCTCTCCTGCAGGACATTCTGCACGCGCTCGGTCTCGTCGCGCGTCTGCCGGCCCGCGGTGCGCAATGCCGGTCCGAAGCGGCTCAGCGCCACGGCGAAGAGAATGGGGACCGGCAGGCCGATGGCCGCCAGCTTCGGGCTCTGCACTACCATGATGGCTGCGGCCGCAGTCGCCGTCAGCAGGTTGGTGAGGATGTCGACCAGTGTCGATGAATAGAGGCCCTGCAGCGCATCGACGTCGCTCTGGACTACGGACATGACGCCGCCCGTGCGACGGCGGTCTAACGCCGCCATGGGGAGCCTGTGCACATGGTCGAATAGGTCTCGGCGCATGTCGGCCGCAGCCCGCTCGCCCGCCAGCGCGAAGAGCCACGACCTGCCGATCGCGGCGAGCGAACCCAGCACCGAAGTGCCCAGCGCCACCATCGTCAACAGGTTGAGCCAGTGCAGCCGTTGCTCCGCCGTGCCGTGCTGCGGCCACATCACCTTGTCGATTAAGTACTTGGTGAAGAACGGCCAGACGAAGCCTGAGGCGGTGACGATCAGTGCGAAGGCCAGCGCGGCCAACTGAAGCGCCCAATGGGCGGCCATGTAGCGCAGGGCTCGGCGCAGTGTCAGCATGGGTCTGGGCGATGGCTCCCTTCGATGGCGCTACGGCGGCGCGCCGATCTCAGCGTCATGTAGAGTACCCCGACGGCGCGGGCAGAGCCGTGACGGGCCGGTTGGCAGTAGAATGGTGCTCGGTGCGGTCACCCTCGCCGGAGGCCTGCGCCCCACAACTGACGGAGGAAACAATGCGAAGTCACCCAGCGCCCATCCTTGCCGCCTGCGTAGCCGCCCTGGCCATGGCTACGCCCTGCACCGCGGAGAAGGCCCCGCGCAAAGAGCTGGAGGCCGGATACGCGGCCATGGCTCAGGCGCTGAAGAAGCGCGATATGGACGCCTTCATGAAGCACATGACGCCCGATTACCTGGTGCAGGGCAAGGGCAAGTCGAAGGACGCCAAGACGTTCAAGGCTGAAATGGCCCTGCAGCTACTCATGGTGAAGACCATCACCGCCGCCTCGATGAAGGTCACCGGGCTGAAGGACGGCAAGGAGGGCGCGAAGGCCTCGGTCACCATGTCGGTAGCAGGGGTACTGGCCACCGATCCGAAGCAGCCGCACACACTCAAGAACGTCTCGAAGCATACGGATACCTGGGTGAAGACGCCCGAAGGTTGGCGGATCAAGAAGACGGAGCCCGCAGGCTCGCAGCTCTACATCGACGGCAAGCCCTTCGACCCGAGCAACCCGCCCAAGCCCGCCGGAGGCAAACCGAGCGCAGGCCAGTAGGCGGACGCCTACCCGGACATGCCGACGGCCGGCGGAGTGACGTCCCCGCCGACCGTCGCCGCGTGTCGCAGGCCCCGACGGCGAGCGATCTACCGCTGGCCGGCCTGCTCGCGCCGCTTCTCGTCGCGCCGGCGCAGGTTCACGTCGAGGATCCGCTTGCGCATCCGCACGTTGAGCGGAGTGACCTCGACCAACTCGTCGGGGCCGATATACTCGATAGCGCGGTCCAGGCTCATCTCGATGGGCGGCACCAGACGCACGGCCACGTCGCTGTTGCTGGACCGCATGTTGGTGAGGTGCTTGGCCTTGCAGACGTTGACCTCAAGGTCTGTGTCGCGCTGGTGCTTGCCGACGATCATGCCGATGTAGACATCGACGCCGGCGCCGATGAAGAGGCTACCCCGGGCCTCGGCGTTATGGAGGCCGAAGGCGGTGGTCATGCCGTCATCGCTTGCGATCAGCGACCCGTTCCGCTCTACCGACAGCTCGCCCACCAGCGGCTCGTAGCCGGCAAACACCGTGTTCAGAACGCCCGTGCCCCGCGTCAGCGTGATGAACTCGGAGCGGAAGCCCAGGAGCCCGCGGGTAGGAACGTGGTAGATCAGGTTAACGGCGCCGTTGCCGGGGGCATGCATGTTCAGCATGGTTCCCCGACGGATGCCGAGTTGCTCGATGACGGAGCCCATGTACTCCTCGGCGACATCGATCGTACACTCCTCGACCGGCTCACACATCTTGCCGTCGATCTCGCGGTAGATCACCTCGGGCTGGCTGACCTGGAGCTCGTAGCCCTCGCGCCGCATCGACTCGATCAGCACGCCGAGGTGGAGCTCACCCCGACCGGACACGACGAAGCTGTCGGGGCTGTCTGTCTCGTCGACACGGAGGCTCACATTGGTGTCCAGCTCTCGGTTGAGCCGCTCGCGGAGCTTGCGCGACGTGCTGTACTGGCCCTCGCGCCCGGCGAACGGCGACGTGTTCACCGCGAACGTCATGCGGAGGGTCGGCTCGTCGACGGGTGGCATGGGCAGCGTCACCGGGTTCTCAGGATCGGTGACCGTCTCGCCGATGTTGGCGTCCGCAAGCCCCGTTACGGCAACGATCTCGCCCGCCTCGGCGCAGTCGACCTCGATGCGCTTGAGGCCCTCGAAGATGAAGACGCCCACCACCTTGCCCGGCGCGTGAACGCCCTCGCGGGTGATCCGCGTGATCTGCGTGTTCGGCCGGAGCGTGCCCGCAGCGATCTTGCCGATGGCGATGCGCCCGCGGTAGTCGTCGTAGTCCAGGTTGCTCACGAGCAGCGCCAGGTGTGCGCCAGGGTCGCCGTGCGGAGCCGGGATGTGCTCAATGATGGCCTCGAACAGCGGACGCAGGTCCTCCAGAGGCTGGGCCAGGTCGGTCGTGGCGGTGCCGGAGAGCGCGTTGGCGTAGATGATCGGGAAGTCGAGCTGGCGGTCGTCGGCGCCGAGCTGCACGAAGAGGTCGAACGTACCGTCGATGACTTCGTCGCAACGCGCGTCGTGCCGGTCGATCTTGTTGATGACCACGATGGCCCTGTGGCCCGCCTGCAGCGCCTTCTGCATGACGAAGCGGGTCTGGGGCATGGGCCCCTCCACGGCATCGACCAGCAGGAGGACACCGTCAACCATGCTCATCACGCGCTCGACCTCGCCGCCGAAGTCGGCGTGCCCGGGCGTATCCACGATGTTGATCTTGACCGCTTCCGACGGCTTATCGGGCCGTTCCTGCGTGTGGTAGAGGATCGCGGTGTTTTTGGAGACGATCGTGATGCCCCGCTCGCGCTCCTGGTCCATGGAGTCCATCACGCGGTCGGCGATGGTCTGGTTCGACCTGTAGACGTTGCCCTGGCGCAGCATGGCGTCCACCAGGGTGGTCTTGTCGTGGTCGACATGGGCGATGATAGCGATGTTGCGGATCGGCCTAGCGTGCATGGGCACCTCTCGTTTGATAGCTACTAAGGATACCCGCACGCCGGGCAACGCGGGGCGGCGCCTCGTCCGACGGACGAGTTTGGCCGTACACCCTCCGAACGCCGCCGCCTACGCGAAACGCCGGGGTCCCGCCATGCGTGGCGAGAACCCCGGTGCTTCGCGTACCATTGGGAAACGTCGGAACGCTTGACGCGAGCGGACTACTCAGCCCAGAACTGCCGGCGATAGTAGCCGTTGCCCTTGGGGTGGAAGTGCTCGTTGCCCACCGTGAAGACGCAGTTGTTCTTCCCGGTGATGCTGGCCGCCACGAGCGACCCGGTGAACGCGCCGTTGTTCTTGACCTCTACGGAGCCAATCGGAACGTTATTCATCAGGTCATAGGCGTAGATACCGACATCGAACGAGAAGTTGTTAACGCCGGTGATGGCGGTGGTGGTCGCGAACGCGATGTGCACGGGGTTGGTGCCGATCAAGTCCGGGCGGGTCACCATGGCGCTCAGGTTCTGTCCGCCGTCCCAAGAGCCGGGGCCACCGACGGGCCCGAACCAGACATTGATGGGTCCGTTCGCGTTGTCGAAACGAACCGAAGCGCCGTTGCCGAACTCGGCGTTGGTCAGGTAGTAGTTTGACCCACCGGACTTGCTCGGGAAGACCGCGAGCCCTCTGTTCTTCAAAGACAGCGTCGTGGCGTCGCTGCCCGCAACTCCGTCCCTCACGATATCCGAGTTGTCGTTGTAGGCCGCTTGCATCAGGTCCGCGAGCCCGTTGGTGCGCACCTTGAGGGCCAGCTGGCTGACGGTCGGCCAAACGACGTCGCCGCCCACCTTCTGATTGGTAGTGTCGGGATCGTAGACGCAGCCGCTACCGGTCGTCAGGGTTGCGCCGGCGCCGTTCAGGCTCACCAGATGGTCATTGGTATCGGTTACCAAGCAGTTATTGCCCAGTGTAATCGATCCATTTGACCCGAAGGCCCCATCGATGACCGAGTTGTTCACCAGGTTCACGCTTGTGATACCGTAGATGGCGTACTTGCCTGAAGGGAAGATATCCGTCTCACCGTCAAGGTCTGACGGCGCCTGTTTGATCGCTGTCCTGACGGTCACCTGCCTGATGATACCGTTCGAGACACCGAAGGATGCGATGGTGGCCGTGGAGCCAACCTTACCGACCGTGCCCGCGCAGTACCCGTCGCTTGAGCCGGCGGGGTAGGCCATCACC
Organism: uncultured Chthonomonas sp.; assembly: GCA_903885605.1. Lineage (GTDB taxonomy): Bacteria > Armatimonadota > Chthonomonadetes > Chthonomonadales > CAJBBX01 > CAJBBX01. The sequence continues at coordinate 42,921 of CAISJD010000076.1, forward strand.
GAGTAGGTACCGTCACGAAGGCCCGCCTTGAGCTCAGCCAGGGTCGGGGCCTGGGCGCCGAATGAGAGCGCGGGCGGGACAACGGAACTGGCAGACGCGCCGAACGTGAGGCGGCTGAGGTATGCATTGGCGCCCGCCTCCGCAAGCTGCAGGGCCCGCTCGTAGTGGAGCTCGGCCGACGATGTCTTGAGCTCACTGACGGTCTGAAGGCAAGCCGATGACACGATCATGGTTAAGCACGCCGAAAGCGCCACGGCCGCCACTAGAGCCGCCCCGCGCCTCCGTCGGACACCACGAAACCGTCCACTGATCGCCATGTGTCGGTACCCCTCGCCCTGGTCGCTCCACGACGCCGCCAGTAGCCACTTGATGTGACCATGTCGCAGACGGGAAGCGCGCAATGCCCATGCGCCACAGGCGCAACGACCATGCCTCCGTGCGGACTGGAACGCTCCTGAGAGTCTACGATCACGCGGCCAAAGATAACAGGCGCTTTTGTACCTTGGGGTGGCAAGCACAAGCGCCCACGCGCCTGACCGGCGGAGGAAGAGAGCACGAGGTCGGGAGGGATCACCTTCCGGACTGGTTAGGGGGTCGGGACCACATAGCTACGGCCGCCGAAACGGCAACGCAAGGCGGGCCATGACATTACGAGGATGTCCCGAGGCGGACTGATACGGCTCCATCGCCCCCCGATGCGAACTTCACCGCGACACGCACGGCGATCACGCGATTGGAGGGGTCCGGGCGCCGGTTCCATCAATGGGGCCGCCACTGTCACTCGCGCGTTGCGTGCCGCTTGCAGATAGGTCCGGCGAGGACTGGAGCCGGCAATGGATCTGCCACCGGCTCTCGGTTCACCGAGGCGTTCAGTGGATCGCGTGCCGACGCGGAGTTGAAGCCATACGCCTGGTGTCACTCCGCCCAGAGGCTAACCCGGTAGACGCCTGTGCTATCCGGCGTAAAGTGCGGCACTGTGAACTCGGCATTATTCTTCAGCACGACTGAATTGGCTACAATGGAGCCAGTGAACCCAATATTGTTATCGACTTCAACAAAACCTGTCTCCGTACCTGTCCCGGTCTCGTTGTAGCAGTAGATGCCGAGGTCGCCGGAGACGTTGTTCTTGCCGGTCATGCCGCCCGCCGTACCGATGTACACGCGGCAGTACCGATCCAGGTCCCCCGTGACCGTCTGCGTGATCGTCACACCGTTCTTGGTCGTCCACCCCCCTGCGGCTCCGCTGGGTCCGAACCAGATCGTGATCGGGCCGGCTGTGTTGTCTAGATTGACCGAGCCCATGTTCACGAAACTGAGCTCCTCCAGATAGTAATTGGCGCCGCCCGACTTTCCGTAGAACGTCACGCTCTCGCCGTTGCGAAGGGTCAGTTCCGGCCCATAGGTCCCCGCCACACCGTTGACCTTGATCATGGTGTTGTCATTATGGTGTTCCAGATAGGCAAGACCGCCTGGTGCGGTCGCGCCGAAGCTCGGATAGAGGCGCAGAGCCACGGCGCTGACCGTCGGCCACAGCAGCGGATCGGTGAACGGCTGTCGGGTGTATGTGTTGCCCAGACCTGCGACTACCGTGGCGGCGGGACCGTTCAGCTCAAGGCCATTGGTGATCGTGTTGTTGTTCTGCATCAGCACCAGACCGTTGGTGCCCACTTTCCCGTTGACTATGAGGTTGTTCTGGATCGTAAGCGCAGACACAGCGTAGATGGCGTAGTCGCCGGGGAACGTCAGTGCCGTCTCGCCGTCGATGCTCGCAGGCGCTCTGGCGATGGTGGCTGTCAGGCGCGCGCTTCGCACCACCCCGTTCGACCACCCGTAGGCCACAATCGTGCATCTGGCGCCAGGCCTGCCCAGCGTGCCGGCGAAGTAGCCCTGCTGCGAGCCCGACGGCACTCGGATCAGTTGGTACAGGCCGTTTCGTACGCCCTCGGCGAACTGAGAGCAGGTGGGGGCGATGCCGTCCATGTACTGGTAGAGCGGAGGCAAGCCGGCATAGTCGGCGGCGCCGAAAGTAAGTCGGCTCATGTAGGCGTTCGCGCCGGCCTCAGCGAGCATCAGCGCCCGCTCGTAGTCGCGCTCCGTCTTGGACAACCCCAACTGCGTCACGACCTGCAGCCCTGCGACGCTGATGAGCATGCAGAGGCAGAGGCTCATCGCCACGGCCACCGCGAGGGCCATTCCCCGACACCGACGCACGCTACGAGCCCGGTTCTGTCTCACGACCGACCCTCCCGGCAGGAGCCACTACGCGGCGACCAACGTCTGCGCGCCACTCCTACTGCAGTCTCGAGAGGGCCGGTTGCGGCCGCGTGATACAAGACCCGGGGCGCGGCCACGGCGGAAGCGCCTCGACAGGAAGAACCCAGGATCCGTCGGGGCCGGCCGCGACAGATCCTGATGTCCTGCCGTTACCCGGCGAAATAGCCCAGTAGCGTCGCCTCCGCCGTCCAGAGCTCCTCAAAGAGGTCACGGATCTGGTCCAGGGACAGCGTGGCGCGTGTCAACGGGTCCATGGCGCAGGCATGGAATGCCGCCTCTTTGTCCTTGTCCAGGAAGGCACGCACGGCGAGCTCCTGCACAGCCACGTTCGAGGCGTTCAGGTGCGCCAGTTGCGCCGGGAGCGGCCCCGGGCAAGTGGCGTGGACCCCGGCGCCGTCCACCAGGCACGGGACCTCAACGCAACAGCCGTCGGGCAAGTTCGGGATAAGGCCCGTGTTCATGACGTTGCCGTTGAACTCATACGGCCCGCCGGAGACGACGGCCTCGATGATGCGGCTGGCATACTCGTTGCTGGGCGTCAGGGCCGGGATCTCCACCTCGTCGGGCGCCTCCAGCCACTGCCTGTCACCCCCGCCCGTGTCGGCCACGACCCGCTCGCTGAGCTGGTAGTGGGCCATCAGGTCGGCGTTGCGGCGGAAGTAGGGGTGGTACTCCGAGCAGTGTGTGCTGCTCTCGGTGACGAAGTAGCCGAAGTGCCGGAACATCTCGAACCGGATGCGGTCCCTGGCCACCGTGTCCGGGTCGTCCAGCTTGGCACGGAGGGCCGGGTAGAGGTCCTCGCCGTTGCGCGTCAACTTCAGGAACCACGCCTGATGGTTGATGCCCGCCACATGGTAGCGCACCTCGTCGCAGGGCACGCCGAGGTAGCGGCTCAGCTCGCCGGCCGTGCCCTGCACGCTGTGGCAGAGCCCCACGTTGCGTATGGAACTGGCGGCCGAGTGCGCCCAGGTAAGCATGCACATGGGGTTGGTGTAGTTCAGCATGAGGGCGCGCGGGCAGAGATCCTCCATGTCGCGGCAGACGCCCACCTGGATCGGCGCCGTGCGAAGGAATCGAAACACGCCGCCGACGCCGATCGTATCTGCGATACTCTGGCTCAGGCCATAGCGGTTTGGGATATTCGTCTCGACGTTGGCCGGGAAGCCGTGGTAAGCGGGTCCGCCGGCAGAGATGCTGGTGATAACGAAGTCCGCGCCGGCCAGCGCGGCCCGGCGATCAAGGTGCCCCTCAACGGTGGCCGGCAGGCCGTGCGTCTCGATCACGCGCTCCACATACCGCTTGGCGTTGGTTAGCTTGCGCTCGTCAATATCGCACAAGGCGATGCAGGCGGCGCGCAGGCTGGGCTGCGAGAGGATGTCCCTGGAAAGCGTGGCGCCGAAGCCGCTGCCCGCCCCGATGATCGCGATTCGCATCGTATACCCCCGGTCGTGTGATGCCGGCAGATTACCAGAGCAGACCAACCGGAGACCAGGTCCGCCTCCAAGTGACGCATCCGACGACCGATTTGCGGCCCATTCCAGCGAACGGGAACGCTTCGCCCCTGCGTGTCGTCTGAAGGGGTAGCGTTGCGCAGTCCATGCAACTCAGAGCCGCTGCTTGACGAGTGGCCTTGACGTAGCCGGGGTGGAACGCTATAATGACGGCTAGGTATACGTCATCCGGCGCTCATGCACGCCGTCCGCCGTGTGGCGGGGCGTGGACGCGACCGTGAGCGCTCGCACTTCAGGGGGAATCTTGAACATGAATGCACAGACCACCCAGACGAAGCTTCCTTACGAGAAGCCGTCGGCAACGCTGCTTGAGCTCAAGCCCGAAGAGCGCCTGATGGCCTGCGGCAAGCTCAAAGGTGAGCCCGGCAGCTGCGGCTTCACTCCGAAGCTCAGCTGATTACCACAAACTAATCGATCCGCAACCGCGTGCGCCACAGTCGTGGGGTGCGCGGTTGTTATCGCATACCTTATGATCCGCAAAGACGGTTTCGTAGTTCGCGACGTCGGCGGCTCCGCGGTCATCGTGCCGACCGGGGCGCGCGTCCTTGACCTGAACGGCCTGGTCGTCCTCAACGACTCAGGCCGGCTGGTTTGGGATGCCCTCTCCGCTGAACGCTCTGAGGACGAACTCGTTCAGTGCCTGACAGACAGGTACGATGTCTCGCCGGACCAGGCCCGCGCTGACGTCAGGGAACTGCTGGAGCGGTTCGCGGCTCTGGGAATCATCCAATATGCAGGGCAGCCGATCTGACTGTGCCGTCGTCGAGCGCTCGATGCTGGAGCGCGCCACCGCAAACCGTCAACCCGTCTCAGGCACCTTCGAGCTAACAGCCCGCTGCAACCTCGCATGCGGCATGTGCTACATCCGCAAACCGGCGAACGACCGCTACGAGCGCTCCCACGAACTCTCCGCGGCGCAGTGGGTCGATGTTACCCAGCAAGCCGTGGCCGCCGGCATGGTCTTCCTCACCCTGACCGGCGGCGAGATCCTGATCCGCAAGGACTTCTTCGACCTCTACGAGCCCATGACGCAGATGGGCCTCGTCATCACGCTCTTCACGAACGCGACCGCGATCACGCCTGCGGTGGCGAAGCGCCTGGCGCAAAGCCCGCCGTCGCGCGTCGAGATCTCGCTGTATGGCGCCTCCGAGGCCGCCTATGAGCGCGTCACCGGCACGTCCAACGCCTACGACAAGTGCCTGCGCGGCATCCGGCTACTGGCGGAAGCGGGCGTCAACGTCGTCGTGAAGTCGACGCTGACGAAGTACAACGCGCACGAGCTGGACCTGATGAAGCGAATGGCGGCCGAGTGGGGCGTCCCCTTCTTCGCGGCTTCGCTGCTGACGCAGAGGCGCGACGACGACCTATCGCAGATCCAGGACTTCCGCCGCCAGGCACGGGAGGCCATCGACCTGGAGGAGGCCGACGCCGCCACCTCGGCCGAGATCCGCGCCGCTCTCGCGGCCCCTCCGCCCGCGGCGGACGCCGACCCGTTCTACTGCTCGGCGGGCAAGTCCTCGTTCACCATCGGCCCCTTCGGCCAGATGAGCGCCTGCATCGACCTGCCGCTCCCGGGCGCGCCAGTGGCCGAGATCGGGTTTGCCGAGGCCTGGAGGCGTGTCGGCGAGTTCGTGGGCTCCGTGCCTGTGAACACCTCCTGCTCCTCCTGCGCCCTACGCAGCATATGCCCCAGCTGCCCGGCATGGTCCTACGGAGAGAACCGTACGCTGAACCAGCCCGTGAAGTACCTCTGCGACCTGGCCGCCGAGCGGAAGCGCAGGTTCGGCCGGGCCGAGCCGGACGTCCAGGCTGCCGGCGGGTAGGCCTTCAGTGACGGCCCACGAACCCAGGGCGACCCGCGAGGTCTCCACACGCCACCTTGCGCCTCTGCTGGAGGAGGCGCTGCATGCCGGCCGCACGGTCCGCATGACGGTCACGGGCGGAAGCATGGTTCCATTCATCGGTCACGGCGAGACGGTCGAGCTGATCCCGCCGGCGGCGCATCGCCTGTCGGCGGGCGACGTCGTCCTTGCTCGCATGCCGGCCTCTGACCTCGTCCTGCACCGCGTCGCCCGCATCGCCGGCCACAGCCTGTTCCTGCAGGGCGACGCCCAGTCCGTCGCCGTTGGTCCCATCAGCCGCGACGCCGTGCTGGCGGTGGCGTCAGGCGTTTTCCGGGGCAATCGGCGCGTGGCTCTGGACGCGGGCCCCATGCGCGTGGCGGGCCTTGTCTGGATGCGCGGCGCACCGATCCGTCCATTCGCCATCCGGGCGGTACGGTCGGGCAAGGCCCTGATCGGCCTGCATCGACGACGGCCGCCTGCCGGCGCGCCGGCAGCGTGACCACCTCCGTCGCACCCGCCACTCGCACGGACATGGCCGACGCCGCGGCTGCCGTCTGCGCCTGGCTATGGCGCGGCGGCGTCTGGGATAGCTCGGCGCTCCAGTGCGATCACGACTGGCATGAGTTGGCCGACCTCCTGGACGACCACGCCCTCGCGCCCCTTCTCCACCTTGCCGCGCCGTATGCGCGCCCCAACCCACTCCCGCCCGCTATGGTTGAGCCCCTGGGACGCGCCTATCTGGGAGCCCTTGCCCGTAGCCGGCGGCTCGTGGGACAAGCGGCCAAGATCGCCGCAGCAGCAGGCCAGGCCGGCATCGACCTGGTGGTGCTCAAGGGCGTTGCGGCCCTGCTCTGGCTCTATGACGACCCGGGCATCCGAGTGGTCAGCGATCTGGACCTGATGATCCGCCCCGAGCGCCTGCGCGATATGCACTCCATGATGCTGGGCCTCGGCTACGAGATGAACTCCCACACCTCGTTGGCCGACGCCGAAGCGGGCGCTAACGGGTATGCGGTGAACTACACACGCGCCGACTGCGCCGATGTGGACGTCCACGTGCAGCTACCCGGCCGGGCCGGCCGCTGTGCGGATTCGCGAGCCGTGTGGGAAGACGCGCCGCCCGCGCCCGGCGGCCTGGCGGCCCTCCGGCTCAACGCGCGCCACTCCCTGCTCACCTCGGCATCGCACTTTGCCATGCACACGCGGGAGCTACCGCCAGCCAGCCTGAAGGACCTCGTTGATATCGGCCTTCTCGTCGGCCGTCATCTGCCGCCCGGCGAACTCGCCCGGGCCGTGGCGGAGGCCGAAGCCTGGGGCGTTGCTGACGACCTGCGCCTGGTGGATGAGGCCGTGTGGACCGTGTTCGGTCTTTCCGTGCTACCCGACGCGCCCGTCGCGCATACCGTGCGGGACCGCTCGTCCTACGTCTTCAGCCGCCGCGACCACAGGTCACCGGCCCTGCAGGCCGAAGCGGTGCCCGATATCTACTGGAAGCGGCTCAGCGGCATCGGCAAGGTAGGAGGTTTGGCCGCAAGAGTCGAATACCTCTGGAGGCTGGCGTTTCCCGCCGCGCCCAACATGCGCCGACGGTACGGTCGGGCGCCGGGGCAATCGCTTGCCTGGCCCTACGTCCACCACTTAGGACGCATCGTGGCCCGGCTTGCTGCGGGTCTGGCCGCCCGGGCATTGTCACGGGCCCGGCCGAGGCGCAAAGCGCCGTAACGAACAGAGGAGGGCTCATGATGGCACCCTTGCAGATGCTGGCGCCGGCGTTGCTCCTGCTGGCGCTCTGCGCGACGGCCGCTGCCGCACCGAACGCCCCAGACCAGAACCCCGGTAGCCCCTGGCCGGCGACGGACGCACTGGGCCGCGACGTGCCCACCGCCCCCGAGAGCCGCGAAGTGCGGCCCGGCAAGTACGTCGGCATCTTCTACTTCCTCTGGCACGATAACGTCGGCGGGAAGAGCCCGCATGAGGACGGCCCGTATGACATCGCCCGGATCCTGGACAAGGAGCCCGGCGCGCTGAGCAACCCAAAGTCGCCCTACTGGGGCCCCATCGGGATGTACCACTACTGGGGCAAGCCCGTGGCCGGCTACTACCAGAGCGACGACGAATGGGTCCTGCGCCGCCATGCGCACCAACTGGCCGAGGCAGGGGTCGACACGCTGATCTTCGACACCACCAACGCGGCGACCTACAAGCCCGTCTACATGAAACTCTGCGAGGTCTTCATGCAGGTGCAGCGCGAAGGCGGCCGAACGCCGAAGATCTGCTTCATGGTGAACACGCAGGCGGGCAAGACGGCACGCACCATCTATGAGGACCTCTACAAGCCCGGGGCGTACAAGGAGCTCTGGTTCCAGTGGCGCGGCAAGCCGCTGCTGCTCTGCGACCCAGCCGACGCCGACCCGGAGCTGCGCGCCTTCTTCACGCTCCGCCGAGCCCACTGGCCCTTCGAGATGCGCAACACCAAGGAGGCGTGGCACTGGGAGGCTACCTACCCGCAACCGTACGGCTTCGCGGAGGACCCCGGCAAAGCGGAGCAGGTCAACGTCTCCGTGGCCCAGAACCTGCGGGCAACGGACGGCCAGGTGACCAACATGAGCAACGGCGATGCGCGCGGCCGCAGCTTCCACGAGGGCAAGATGGACCGATCTCCCGGCTCCGTGAACCTGGGGCTCAACTTCCAGGAGCAGTGGAAGCGAGCGTTCGAGCTGGATCCGCCCTTCGTGATGATCACGGGATGGAACGAGTGGATCGCCGGGCGTTGGGGCTCGCTGGACGGGCCGCTGGTCTTCGTCGACCAGTTCGACCAGCAGTACAGCCGCGACATTGAGCCGGCCGACTGCGGCCACCATGACAACTACTATTACCAGATGGCTGCCAACATCCGCCGATGGAAGGGCGCGGCGCCGCTTCCCACGGCGAGCGGCCCCAAGTCGATCAGGATCGGTGCATCCTTCGATCAGTGGTCGGGCGTGCGGCCCCTCTTTTCCAGCCCGGAAGGTGACACCAGGCCCCGGGACCATGCGGGAGCCGGAGGCACACACTACCGAAGCGCGACCGGACGCAACGACATCATCGAGGCGCGCGTGGCCCGCGACAAGACCAACGTCTACTTCCTGGCTCGCACGGCAGACCCGCTGACGCCGCGGACGGATCCCAACTGGATGTGGCTACTCCTTCGCACAGGCGGCTCCGGTCCCGCGTGGGAGGGCTACCAGTACATCATCAACCGGACCATCGACGCCGACGGCAGCACTTGGCTCGAACGGTGCAAGGGCGGCTGGAACTGGGAGAAGGTGGCCAAGCTGAAGCTCCACGTCTCGGACGACCGGCTGCAGGTCGCCGTGCCGCGGAAAAGCCTGAACCTGCGGCCGGGGATCACGGCCCTGACGCTCGATTTCAAGTGGATCGACAACGCGCAGAAGCCCGGCGACATCCTCGACACGTACGTGAGTGGGGATGCGGCGCCGTTGGGCCGGTTCCGGTACCGCTACGCAGCGCCGTAGGCCGTTGGCCGAGGCTCACCGAGAGCCGCCCCGGCCGAAGACGTTTCAACTCAACGATGAATGGAATGCGCAATGAGCAAAGGTGTCTTCTACTATACCGATGAGTTTCAGGCCTACGATATGGGTCCACAGCACCCGCTGAAGCCGGCACGCTTGCGCCGAACGCACGACCTGCTTGCGGCCTACGGTGCGCTGGCCCATGTGGAAGTCGAGGCGCCCAGGCCATGCCCGATCGACGACCTGATGCCGACCCACAGCGCCGAGTTCATCGAGACCGTGGACCGCCTCAGCGCGGGCGAGCACGTCCCGTTCCCCTTCCGCTACGGATTCGGCCAGGGCGACAACCCCGTCTTCCCGGAGATGTACGAGGCCTCCCTGCTCTATACCGGCGCCTCGCTCCAAGCCGCCGAGGACCTGGTCAGCGGTCGGGCGCGGGCGGCCATGAACATCTCGGGCGGACTGCACCACGCCCACCGTGACCGGGCCGCGGGCTTCTGCGTCTTCAACGACTGCGCCGTGGCGATCCACCGGCTGCTCCGCCGCTTCAGCCGGGTCGCCTACCTCGATATCGACGTGCACCACGGCGATGGCGTGCAGGAGGCGTTCTACGACGACCCGCGCGTCCTCACCGTCTCCATCCACGAGACCGGTACGACCCTCTTCCCCGGCACCGGGTTCCCGCGTGAGATCGGCGTCTCAGACGGCATCGGGTACAGCGTGAACCTGCCCATGTACCCCTACACCGATGACGACATCTGGCTCTCCACCTGGCGGCAGGGCGGACTGCCTGTGATGCGATCCTTCAACCCGGACGCGGTGGTCATCGACGTGGGTACCGACCCGCACTACCTGGACCCGCTGGCACGCATATGCCTCACCGCGCAGGGCTGGACGGAGGCCGTCCACGACGTCATGGGCCTCAACGTGCCGGTCCTGGCGCTGGGCGGCGGCGGGTACAACCCGACAACGGTGCCGCGAATGTGGGCGTTGGTCTTCTCGGAGATATTCGGCGTGCCGTTGGCCAACGAGGTACCCGAGGCCTTCGCCGACCGCGACCGGATACCCACGTTGCGCGACGACGAGCCCGCCCCCATCGCGCCGCATGCGCTGGAGCAGGCTCGCGCCTATTCGGAGCAGACGCTGGCGGACCTACGGAAGATGGTCTTCGGCTACCACGGGCTGTAGCCGGGGAGGTCACCGAGCCGAGGCGGTCGCCTCCTCGAGGTCGCGCCAGAAACCGGGGTACGTCTTGTTGACGCACGCTGGGTTGGCGATGGCGACGCCGGGGGCGGCCAGGCCGGCAACAGCAAAGCTCATTGCCATGCGGTGGTCGTCGTAGGTCTGGACCA
>CAISJD010000077.1 GCA_903885605.1 uncultured Chthonomonas sp.
ACGCTGACGTGGCCGGGGATGAGCGGGTAGGGCACACCGGACAGGCGGCCGTGCCAGAGGTGCACGTCCGTGCCGCAGACCTCGGCGGCCACGGTCCGCAGCAGCACGGCCCCGGGCTCGAGCTCGGGCACGGGGTAGCGGCGTATCTCCAGCGCCGCGCCGGGGGCGGGGATAACGGCGGCGCGGACCGTGCCCGATTGACCGCTACCCGCCAGAGCTGACACTCACGCCCTCCAGCAGGATCCAGGGCCACCCCCTCAGCGGGTCCACGTCAGAGCTTGCCTCGAACCCGCCGTCGAGCAGATCGTAGAGATTGGCGGCGACCATGGTGTTCTTCACGCGGCCCACGGTCTCGCCCTTCTCAACGCGATAGCCCAGCGCCACATTGCCGGCGATGTCGCCGTTCATCAGGTTGGATTGGCCGAAACCCATCAGGTTCTTTACGATGAGGCCTTCAGCAAGCCCGCGCCGCATCTCAGCCGAGGTCCGAGTGCCGGGTTGCATCTGCATCCGCACCGGGCCGCACCCGGTATGGCCCGTGGGCTTGGCGCCCGCCATGGCGGCCGTGTCCACGTCGTACATGAAGGCCCGCAGCACGCCTCGATCCACCATCGTGAAGGGGCGCGTGGGGACGCCGCAGTCATCCATCACCGCGGAGTCCGGGGCCCAATCCACGTGTGGCGCATCGATGATCGTGAGCGACGGAGAGCCGATCTTCGCGCCGAGCTTGTCGCGGAGCGGCGACTCGCCCTTGAGGACGCTTCTGCCGCTGCAGGCCATCGCCAACGGTGCGAGGAGCATGGCGGCGGCTTCCGGCGGCGCCAGGATGGTAACCAGTCCTGTCGGCGCCGGGGCCGTGCGCTCGGCCAGGCGGAGGTCGTGCAACGTCTCCCGAGCCACCCAGTCGGGATCGAAGAAGCTGTTGAGCCGGCGCCACTGCCGCCCTGCTCCGCAGAAGAGCATATCGGTCCCATCGGTCTTCTGGGCATAGCCGCCCAGGTTCCAGTTGGTCGTGGTGGTCCGGTGGAGGAGGCCGGAGCTGTGGGCGATGACGGCCTCCGCCTCAGATCGGCTCACCTCGGCGCCGATGTAGAGCTCATCGGAGTAGGCCCGGATACCCTCCACAGCGGCTCGCCCGGCCTCGATCAGCCGCTCTCGAGGGAGCGCTGCCGTCTCTGGGCAGTGGCGAAGGATCTGGGCACAGGTCGACGGCTCCGGGTAGGCGGAGCAGTGGGCGGATGCGCCGATCTCCGCCAGCGCCACGGCACGAGCGGCCAGAGCCGGCACATCGCCGGGGTCGTTGCAGGTAACCGTGGCGCGCTTGCCGTCGCGGATCACCTCCAGCGAAAGCGCTCGGCCCTGCTCGCTGGTGGTCGCCTTCAGGACGCCGGCCTCGAACTCGCAGCTGATGGCCTCCGTCTGCGCGAAGCGGGCTTTGGCTGCCTGCGCCCCGAGGCGCGTGGCCTCCTCCACCGCTTGCTGCACGGCATCGGCCATGCGGTCCAGCATGGGTCGTCTCATTCCGCCCCCCTATCTCCCGCCGATCACTACGTCTCGGATCCGGATGTGCGGCGACCCGAACGAGACGGGCAACGGCGCCTGGCCTCCCTTGCCGCAGCCCCCGGGGCCGTTGGTGATGACCAGGTCGTCTGCGATCCCATCGATGGCATGGAGCGTCTGGAAGAGGTTGCCGGTGAGGACGATGTCGCGCACCATCTCGCCGAGTAGGCCGTTCTCGATCCGGTACCCGTAGCCCGCCGAGAAGGTGAACTGCTCCATCATAGTCTGGCCGCCCAGGGCGTCGCAGGCGTAGATGCCCTTGTCGATCCCGGCGATCAGCTCCTGCACGGTGGCGGTACCCGCCTCGATGTAGGTGTTGGTCATTCGCACCAGCGGCCTGTCGGACTGCCGTACAGCCCGCGCGTTGCCCGTGGCCGGCTCTCCCATCTTGGCCGCTGTCTCCAGCGAGTGGAGGCGGCCCGCGAGAAGGCCGTTGCGGATCAGGTAGGTCTTACCTGTGGCGGTGCCTTCATCGTCGAAGGGGTGCGTGCCCTGGGCGTCGGGCATCGAGCCGTCGTCCACGATGTTCAGTTCCGGGCCGCCCATCTCGCGTCCGAGGACCATAAGCTCGCGCATCTGCGGGTTCTCGTAGATAAAGTCGGCTTCGCTCATGTGGCCGAACGCCTCGTGGGCGAAGACGCCGGCAAGCCGGTTGTCCAGAACAGCCGTATGGGTGCCGCCCGGGCATGGCGGTGCTTTGGTCAGCGCGACGGCGCGGCGGGCGACCTCTTCGGCCAGGGCTTCCAGGCCCACCGCGGCGTCGTAGGTCTGCAGCGAGGCGCGGCCGTCGAAGCACTGCTGAACCAGGGAGCCGTCCCGGGCGACGGCGCCCAGGAAGAGGTCAACGCGCGGCCGCTCCTCCAGGAAGGAGGCGCCGCGGCTCGATGCGAAGGCGACCGTGCGGAACACTTCCGAGTACCCCGCGAAGGAGGTCTCTACACCGGGCACGCTACGCAGCAGGATGTCGTTGTATGCGGCCACCAGCGCGATCTTCTCCGTCACTGCGATGCCGCGGAAGTCGCGAAGCAGCGCAGCCCGATGCTCCGATGGCGGAGCGACCGGCGCGTCGGCGATCTGCGTGGCGGTCGTGCCCACCAGCCCTGCGCACTCGCAGGCCTCGCGGACATGGTGGTCCAGGTCGTCCAGGCTGTCGAAGTTCGACGAGCCCCATCCTCCGCGGACACAGGCCCGGACGACCCCGCCCGAGAGGCGCGCCGATCGAACCTGCTCAGGCTCCGGGCCGCGGTACATGACGGACGTCGAGTCGTCAATACTGAAGCGGACCTCGGCGTAGTCGGCCTTGGCGCGGCTCAGTGCGTCAGCCAGTCTGTCTCTCATGCTACCTCCAGGGCGTTTGCTCCGCCGGTCAGAGCGCCAACCGGTCCAGGGCGCCCGCAGCCCGCCGCGCGAGCCAGGCAATGCCTGCTAGCATACCAACATTGAGCGCGATGACGCCTGTATAGACGACGCCTGCCGGCTGGCCCAGCTTGGCGCAGAGGACCAGCAGACCCACGTTCAGCGCGAGCGGCACCAGTCCGAGCCCCATGCTGAGTACGACGTTGAGGTTCTGCTTAACGGCCTGGACCGTGTCTTTCCAGTCCAGTTTGGGCCGCATGCAGTCGACGGCGAGGCCGATCAGGGAGCAGTAGGCGATGATCAGCGTGCTCAACGCCGCAAGGTAGAGCCACGCCAACCCGTGGAGCGGCAGCATGGCCACCGCAAGCCCCACAGTCAGCCCGTGCAGGGGCAGCACCAGCGCCATTCCGGCGACGAGCTTGCCCACCATGATGGTGAGGGGAGGGATGGGCAGGCACTTCTCGGTCCAGAGGCGTTTACCGTCCTTGCTGTACGATGCCGAGAAGAGCGAGGAACCCGTGCCGAAGGCTGCCAGCCCCATGGCGATGCCTGTGAGGACGTAGGGCATGTGCTCCTGGAACGCGGGCGAGTGCGCGGCTGCCATGAGTTGCCCGATGACATCCACCTTGCCCTTGCTCTGGACCTTCATCACCGTATAGGTGGCGACAAGGATCGGCAGGCTGATGTAGCCGCCCAGGCTGTTCATGGCCACCGACGGGTCGCGAAGCACGCATGCGATCTCCTTGTTGACCAGTGAGCGTAGCATGCCGGTCTGCACGGCGAGCGCGGGTTTGCGGCCCTTCCGGCGGCGCTTGCCGTCGTCGCCTCGCAGGATGGGCCCGAGATAGAGCGTCTGGCCGACGAGCAACGCCACTCCGGCGTAGCAGGCTGCTGTGCCCGCGAATGCGGCAATCTGCGTCCAGGCCTGCCACCCGTGGCTCGTGACGGCCCGGAAGCCGAAGGCCGCGCCGGGGAAGAGCCGGCCGATGCGCTCCATTTGCGCCATCCGCACGCGGACGACATCGGTCATCTCCGATCCGGCGCCGCCGCTGGATACCACACTGAGCGTCAGAGAGAGCGAAAGCATGGCGGTGAGCACCAGTGCCACCCATAGCCAGCGGTTGCGGCCGACGCCCGGTATGGCCGCGATCAGAAGCGACACAGTAGAGGCCACTGCCACGGGTAGCACGGGTAGCAACAGCATCGCGAGGATGGCCACAGGAATGTCTGACGGTCCGGCAAAGCCGTGCCGCACGTAGAGCGCGTAGGTCGGGATGCAGAGCGCAACGCAGGCGATCAGCTCGATGACGTAGGTCACGAGCAACTTCGCGCTGACGATCTGCCAAGGGCGGTAGGGAAGGGGCAAGAGGATGCTCAGGTCACGCGACTGGAGCAACGTAGAGTAGACCACGGGTACGCCTGCCAGCAGGGCCATCATCATGGCCATGGCGAAGGTGCCTGCCACCTGGACATCCTGCAGTGGCACCTGGCCTGCCGCCATGAACTCGAAAGCCTTCACCTGCAGCATGATCCAGCCGCCGTATGATGGCGAGATGGCCAGGAGCACGAGCAGGAACATGCCCACGTGCCGGGCGCGCTTCTTGCCCATGCGCCAGGCGTTGATGTTGAGCCCGACCATAAGCTGGGTCTTGAGCAGGGAGATCATGGCTCGATCAGGTCCAGGAAGAAGGACTCCAGCGTCTCGCTGGCACCGTCGCGCAACTCATCGAGAGTGCCGCAGGCGACCAGTTTGCCCTTAACGATGATGCCCACGCGGTCGCAGAGCTTCTCGGCCACCTCAAGAATGTGCGTCGAGAAGAAGACGCTGTTCCCGCCATCGGCGTGGCGGCGCATCATGGCCTTGAGGGTGAACGCCGCCTTCGGGTCGAGGCCCACCAGCGGCTCATCCAGCACCCAAACCCGCGGCTGGTGCACTAGGGCTGCGATGAGGACCGCCTTCTGGCGCATGCCGTGGGAGTAGCTCTCGATCAGGTCGCCCAGCGCGTCGGTCAGCTCAAAGGCGCCGGCCAGTTCGCGCACCCGGTCGGCGCGCAGGCTGGTGGGAACTTGATAGGCGTCCGACATGAAGTTTATGAACTGCATGCCGGTGAGCTTCTCATAGACGTCGGGTGTGTCGGGCACATAGCCCATCTCCATCTTGGCCCGCAACGGATCGGCCGCCACGTCGATCCCGTTCACAAGCACAGCCCCGGCTTCCGGACGGAGGAGGCCCACGGTCATCTTGATGGTGGTGGTCTTGCCGGCTCCGTTGGGGCCGATAAACCCGAAGATCTCGCCGTCCCGCACCTCCAGGTTCAGGCCGTCCACGGCAGTATGCTCGCCGTAGGTCTTTCGAACGCCCCTGATCTCGATCACTCACTGCCTCCTTGGCGGGCCGCGTCTCAGCCTGACAGACTACGGCGGATGCGCCGCTCGGGTTTGGCCGGCCGGGCGCTCCGGGGTCGACTTGGGCTATCCTGTACCGACGGTCTGCTTGACGGTCGGGAAAGGCGGTTCCTATGCTACCCCTACTGATGGCTGCGCAGGCGATGGCGGCCCTGCCGGCGCCCCTGGGCCCGGTCGGCGGACCCGGTCAGCCGAAAGCGAGGAGCGCGATGGCGGCGAAGGTGAACGGCGCCGGGCTCAGCGAGCGGTGGCAGCGCTCGCCCGCGGCGTCTCGGATGCTGAAGATCATCCACGGCTGGCCTGACGACGCCGCGGCCCAGGACGCGCTGATCGCCCGCCTGCAGTCGCAGGGCTTCGGCGGCGTCGTCTGCAACGTCTCGTTCACGGAGTACCTGCGCAGTGAGCCGAGGTGGTCGGCCTTCATCCGCGCCGTGCGGAAGGCCCACGAGGCCGGCATGGCCATGTGGCTCTACGACGAGAGGGGTTACCCCTCCGGCGCCGCCGGCGGCCTCACGCTGGCCGGTCATCCCGAGTGGCAGGCCCGTGGCATCCTCTTCAACGACGCCTCCGCCGAGGCAGGCGAGGTCCGTCTCGACGTGCCTCCCGGCCGACTAATGCTGGCGGCCGCTTACCCGATGCGCGGACCAGAGATCGAGCTGGGCAAGCCCACGGACCTCACGGCATCCGTCGTCGACGGCCGGCTCGTCTGGCGGGCCCCGCAGGGCAAGTGGCGCGTGGTCGTCGCCGTCGAAGGTCTGCTCCACGAGAACACGCACGCCGCCATGAGCCTGGGCGACAAGCTGCCGTACATCAATATGCTCATGCCCGAGCCCACGCGCCGCTACCTTGAGCTCACCCACGACGAGTACGCCCGCCGGCTGGGCAGGGACCTGGGGAGCCTGTTCGTCTCCACGTTCACCGACGAGCCCTCGCTCATGTCGCTCTGGATGAAGCGCTCCCCGTGGCGGGTCGTGCCCTGGTCATCGGGACTGGCGGAGGTCTACCGCAAGCGACGCAACTACGACCTGATGCCGCATCTGGCCGCTCTGGTGGCCGACGCCGGTCCCATGGGCCGCCGCGTACGCCACGACTTCTGGCTCACCGTGGGCGAGATGACCGCCGAGGGCTTCTTCGCTCCGATCCAGGAGTGGTGCAAGCGCCACAACATCCGCTCGGGAGGGCACCTGCTGGCCGAGGAGATGCTCCAGTCGCACGTGCCGCTCTACGGCGACTTCTTCAAGTGCGCCCGGCGGCTCGACGCGCCGAGCATCGACTGCCTCACCAGTGTGCCCTCCGAGGTCCCCTGGTCCATCGCACGGCTCCTTGCCTCGGTGGGTGAGCTGGAGGGCAAGTCGGTCGTCATGTGCGAGACCTCGGATTTCGTGCAGCGCTACCGGCCGGACGGCGACAAACGCCCCATCCGCGTCGTCACCGAGGCCGAAATCCGCGGCACAGTGAACCGGCTGGTGCTGGGCGGCGTGAACAGCATCACGAGTTACTATGCGTTCGACGGGCTGGACGATGCCGCCATGCGGCGCCTCAATGAGTACATCGGCCGATGCTGCTCCGCCATGGCAGGCGGGCGCCTGATGGCCGACGTGGCGGTGCTCTACCCGGCCAACAGCCTCTGGCCGCGCTTCCGTCCGGCGCAACTCTGGGCGTCGGAAGACCCGGAGTGCGCCCGCATCGAGGCTGTGTACAATGCCGTAAGCGAGCAGCTCTTCGCAGCCCGGCGCGACTTCCTCTATGTTGATGCCCAGGCCCTCTCGGAGGGCCGCGTCCAGAAGGGCGCGCTGGAGCATGGAGGGCACCGCTGGCGCGTCGTGGTGCTGCCGTCGGCGGATACGCTCCCCATGCAGGCGTGGAGGAACCTGGCCGACCTGGTGGCCTCGGGCGGCGTCGTGGTGGCCGCCGGCCGGCTACCTGCCAACACCGACAAGCAGTTCCCGTCGCCGGCGGTCGCCAAGCTGGCCTTGGCGCTGTTCGGTTCCGGCGGCGGAGCGCGCGTCTGCCCGTCGCGGGCGGGCGGTGCGGCCATCTTCCTGCCGACGGGCCTGGAGGGCCTCACGGCCCGGGCCATCGATGCCGTGCTGGAGCCCGATGTTCAGGTGTCTGACGCCGCCGCTCCCATCCGGTCGGCGCATCGGCGCGTGGAGGGGCAGGATGTCACCATGCTGGCCAACGACGGCTCAAAGCCATGGTCCGGTCGCGTGCGCACATCCGGCCAGGGAGCCGGCGAGCTGTGGGACCCCGTGACAGGCCGGAGCACTCCAGTGCGGGGCGGAGGCTGGATCGACCTGCGGTTGGAGCCCTACGCCGCCGTGCTGCTGCGCACGCCGTCGGCCAGGACGCTCATGCTGGGCAAGCTCAAGGCGGGGCCGTTGCCGGGCATCACCGCGCGGCCGCTGGCCGTGAGCCCTCCGACTGCGGCGCCGGCAGCCGATGTGGCACTGGATGCTGAGCCCACCGGCCGAAGCGGTAACTGGACGTTCGCCGGGCGCGTAACTAAGTCCAACGTCGATACGTTTCTGTTCGTGGTCTTCGCCCTGCCGGGGCCGATGGACTTGAGCCGGAGCGACGGCCTTGCTCTGGACATATCGATTGACGCGACGGCCGCTGGACCCGCCAAGCTCTTCTGCTTCGCGCACGATGCCGCCGGCGTGGAGTTTCTGGCCGATGTAGGCCGCCAGATGTCGACGCCCGGCACGGAGCGGAGCTTCATCGCGAAGTCCTCCTTCGCGCAGTTCGGCGCATCAAGGGGGCCTTCGGGTAGTCTGGACTGGAGCCGGATCACGTCAATTCGCGTAGGCTGGGGCGGTTACTTCGGCACTGCAGGTGAGCGGCTCTCATTCCAGGTGGCGGCCCCCATGGCCGTGGCGTGGCGAGCGCGCTGATACTCGCGGGCCGGGAGGCAACAGATTGAGCAGCAAGCCCGACGGGCTCTACTCGCGCCGCGCGGCGATGGCCCTCGTCGCAGCCGGGGCCGCGGCGGTACCGGAAGCGGCCGGCGCGGCCGTGCACGCACTCGCGCCGGTCGGGGCCACGCCCTACGGGTTCGTGGTGGCGGCGGTCGACGCCCCCGCCGACCTCAAGGCAGCCACGCCCTATGTCTGCACGGGCGCTAACGACCAGAACGTCATTAACGCGGCCATCGCCGCCCTGCCCGCCGCCACGGGGGCCGGCAGGGGAGGGTGCATCTTCCTTTCCGCCGGCACCTTCGGCATCACCGCGCCCATCAAGCTACGCGGCTACATGGCCATTGAGGGCGCCATGATCGGTGTGACTTATATCGGCAACAGGCCGACCGCGTCCGGCGACATGATGGTCTTCGATGCCGCCGCCAACGAACAGCAGATCTTCCTGCGCATTGCCCGCATGCACCTCGCAGGGAACCGCAAGTGGGTGCGCCGGGGCTCCTGCATTCGCATCACGGGGGCGGGCATCTACGATCTGGTGATTGAGGATGTCTGGGTCTACGGCGCGGCAGAGGATGGCGTCTATCTGGAGCAGACCTGGGGCGCCAACTTCTGCAACCTCATCAGCGAGTACAACGGCCGTGACGGGCTACACGTCGAGCGTAACGCCTTTGACTCGGCCGTTGAGGGCCCCAAGATCGTCCAGTCGAAAATGGTGAAGAACGGACGCCACGGCATCTTCCTGGGCCGCTACGTGAATGACGCCTTGATTGCCACCAGCGAGATGGCAGGCGGCGCCTACTACGCCGGTTACGGCCTTTATGTTGATCGCAGCACGGGCCACCAGGTCACGGCCTGCCGGTTCGTGAGCCACGAGACCGGCTGCTCCGGCGGCGTGGCTCTGGACGCAGCCTCGCAATGCACGGTCACGGGTAACGTGTTCCGAAGCCTCGCCACCGCGCGTTGTCCTGTGGCGGTGGACATCCTGTCCAGTTCGTCGCGCAACGTGGTGGCATCGAATACGTTCAACCTGGCTACGGGTGATACGCCGATCATCGATGCGACCGGCCGGAACGTGCTGGCCTCCAACTCAGGTTGGGCTTCGCGTTCAGCCGGCCTGGTGGTCCGCGCGCACGATGCCGGCGATCGGCGCCGGATCACGATTGCCCACCGGCTTGGCCAGCCCAAGCCGGTCGGGTCCGTCGTGGTCTGTACCGTGCAGCCTGCCGATGCCGCTAGTTCCGAGTTGCGTTGGTACGTGGACGCGGCCGATGCGACCTCCGTGGTGGTCCGGACAACGTCCGACATGGCCGATGGCGTGGAGTACCGGCTGCAGGTGATCATCGAGTATTCAAACCGAGAAGCCGCCCCTGCGTGAACGAGCGCCGGAGGTTGCCTCCGGTGCATTGACAGCACTGAGTCTGATGGTCTATAACGACACCCAGCGGTCCGCCCGCATCGCTTCACCACACATCCCCGGGGAGTAAGCCACGCCATGCTCATCGTCGGCGAGCGCATCAACACCAGTCGCAAGGTCAAGTCGGAGCGCGTGATCGAGGCTATGGTCGTCAACCGCGATGCGGAGGCGATCCAGAAGCTGGCCAAGTCGCAGCAGGACGCAGGCTCTGCATACATCGATATCAATGCCGGAACCCTGACCTCGGGTGAGCCCGAGGCGCTGGAGTGGCTGACCCAGGTCGTGCAGGAAGCGGTCACCGTTCCGATCTGCTTCGACACGCCCAACCCGCAGGCCCTGGAGCTTGCCCTGGCAGCCTATGATCGGAGCAAGGGGCAGCCCTTCATCAATTCGATCACGGCCGAGACCGACCGCTACTCGACGATCCTGCCCTTCGTGCTGGAGCAGAAGAGCAAGGTCATCGCGCTGGCCATGGACGACACGGGCATCCAGCCCGACGCCTCCAAGCGGCTGGATGTGGCCCGGAAGCTCGTCAGCGACCTGGCGGCCGCCGGCGTGCCGCTGGCTGACATCTACGTCGACCCGCTGACGTTTCCGATCGGCTCCGGTGGCGACGTCGCCATCGCCATGATGTCGGTGCTCGAGGCGATCAAGTCCGAGTTCCCCGGCGTGCAGACCATCGCCGGCCTCAGCAACGTCTCGCACGGCATGCCCGCCCGCAAGTTCCTCAACTCGGCCATGACGGTCCTCTGCCTCGGCAAGGGGCTGGACGCCGGTATCATCGATCCCAACGACAAGATGCTCATGGCCCTCATCGCCGCCGCCGAGGCGCTGATGGGGCGGGACGAGTACTGCGCAGGCTATATTAAGCTCCACCGCAAGGGCTTCTTCGAGGGGCTATAGCATGGCTCAGCTGGGCAGGCTGGAGAGCGTCCTCCGAGCGGCCCACTTCGCCGTCTGCGGCGAAATGGGCCCGCCTCAGGGCGCCGACAAGGGCGCGATCCTCAAGAAGTGCGGCAACTTCCGCAACGTGGCCGATGCCGTCAACCTGACCGATAACCAGACCGCCATCGTGCGCATGAGCTCGGTGATGAGCAGCGTCTTCGCCATCGAGGGCGGCATCGAGCCCATCATGCAGATGACGTGCCGCGACCGCAACCGGCTGGCGCAGCAGTCCGATATCCTGGGCGCCTATGCGGCCGGGGTGCGGAACGTCCTCTGCCTCTCCGGCGACTACATGTCCTTCGGCAACCACCCGGACGCCAAGGGCGTTTTCGACCTGGACTCGGTGCAGCTCATCCACACCGTGGCCGAGATGAATGCCGGAAGGTTCCTGTCGGGCGACGAGATGAAGACGCCTCCGCGCATGTTCATCGGCGGGGCCGCCAACCCGTTCGCGCCGCCCATGGAGCTCCGGGTGATGCGGCTGGCGAAGAAGATCGCCGCCGGCGCGCACTTCATCCAGACGCAGCCCGTCTTCGACTTCCCGCGGTTCGAGCGCTGGCTCAGCCTGATTCGCGACCAGGGGCTGGACAAGAAGGTCTTCATCCTGGCCGGCGTCATGCCCGTCCGCTCGGTCAAGGCGCTTCTGCACATGCGCGACAACGTGCCGGGGATGACGGTTGCCGACGAGTATATCAAGCGCATGGAGGGCGCCTCCGATCCCAAGGAGGAGGGCGTCGCCATCTGCGTCGAGATGATGAAGCGCCTGGCCCAGACGCCCGGCACCAGCGGCGTCCACATCATGCCCGTGATGTGGGAGTCGATCACGCCCCGCCTGGTCGAAGAGGCCGGACTGCTGCCCAGGCCCGAACCGCCCGCCGAGACGTCCGACGCCGCCACCAAGGAAGCCGCCGCATGAGCGCCTTCACAAAGAAGTTCGCCGCCTTCGTCGAGCGCCACCCGACGTTATACAAGACGGTCCTGCTGCTGGAGAACGCCGTCAAGAAGCCCGCGCTCAACTGCCAATCCTGCGGGCAGTGCGTCCTCAGCTACAACGCGTTCACGTGCCCCATGCGCTGTCCCAAGCAGCTCCGGAACGGGCCCTGCGGCGGCACCCGCGAGAACGGGCGCTGCGAGGTCTACCCGGAGAAGGACTGCATCTGGTTCCTCATCAACGAGCGGGCCACGAAGCTGGGGCGCGAGAAGAAGCTGCTGAAGTTCCATAAGCCCGTAGACCGGCGCCTCCAGGGCACCAGCGCCTGGATCAACATGTGGGCCGGTCGCATCGAAGGCATGTCGTGGAGCAAAGACCTTGAGGAAAAGGACGTCCAACCCGGTGGGAGCAAGCGTGACACAAAACCCTGAGGCCCAGGAGCCTCTGACCGACGTAGATATCGCCCAGCGCGCCACGGCACGGCCCATCGTCGATGTGGCCTCCGAACTGGGCCTGGCCGCCGACGAGATCCTGCCGTTCGGCGCCGACAAGGCCAAGGTGCGCCTTGAGGTGCTGGATCGCCTCGCCGCGGCGCGCAAGCCCGGCAAGCTCATCCTCGTCACCGCCATCACGCCCACGCCTGCCGGTGAGGGCAAGACGACCACGGCGGTTGGGCTTGGCGACGCGCTGCGGAGCCTGGGCGTATCGACCTGCATCGCCATCCGCGAGCCGTCGCTGGGGCCATGCTTCGGCGTGAAGGGCGGCGCGGCCGGGGGAGGCTACGCCCAGGTCATCCCGATGACCGACATTAACCTCCACTTCACGGGCGACTTCCACGCCGTCACAACGGCGCACAACCTGCTGGCCGCGCTCCTGAACAACCACATGCACCACGGCAACGAGCTGGGGATCGACGGCCGGACCGTCACCTGGCGGCGCGTCATGGACATGAACGACCGCTCCCTGCGTGACATCGTGACGGGACTGGGCGGCGGCACCAACGGCATGATCCAGGAGACCGGCTTCGACATCACCGCCGCCTCCGAGATCATGGCTCTCCTCTGCCTGGCCCGCGACCGCGACGACCTCAGGACGCGCTTGGGCCGCACTGTGGTGGCCCTTAACCGCGCCGGCGAAGCCGTGACCGCAGCCGACCTCCATGCCGACGGCGCCATGGCCGTGATCCTGAAGGACGCCATCCTGCCGAACATCGTGCAGACGCTGGAGGGCACTCCCGCCTTCGTGCACGGCGGCCCCTTCGGCAACATCGCCCACGGCTGCAATTCCGTGATCGCCACGAACATGGCGCTGCACCTGGCCGACTACGTCGTCACCGAGGCCGGCTTCGGCAGCGACCTGGGCGCCGAGAAGTTCTGCGATATCAAGTGCCGCGTGGCCGACCTGAAGCCCGAGGCCGCGGTGGTCGTGGCTACCGTGCGGGCGCTGAAGATGCACGGCGGCGTGCCGCTGGCTCAGCTCCGTACCGAGAACGTGGAGGCTGTGCAGCGCGGGCTGGACAACCTGGAGAAGCACTGTGAGAACATGCGCCTCTTCGGGCTGGAGCCCGTGGTCGCCATCAATGCCTTCCCCACGGACACCAGGGCGGAGCAGCAGACGATCGCCGACTGGTGCGCGGGCCATAATATCAAGTTCGCGCTCTCCGAGGTCTGGGCCAAGGGCGGCGCGGGAGGCGTGGAGCTGGCCAAGCTGGTGATGGCCGCCTGCCAGGCGCCCTCCAGCTTCCATACCGCGTACCCGTTGCAGATGCCGATCCGCGAGAAGGCGGAGATCGTGGCGCGCACCGTCTACGGCGCAGACGGCGTGGACTTCTCGCCTGCCGCCGCCAGGCAGGTGCGCGAGATCGAGCGGCTCGGCTTCCGTGAGCTGCCCATCTGCGTCGCGAAGACGCAGAACTCGCTGTCCGACGATGCCTCCCTGCAGAACCGGCCGCGCAACTTCCGCATCACGGTGCGGGGCGCCAAGGTTTGCGCCGGCTCGGGCATGGTGGTGCTCTACGCGGGCAACATCATGACCATGCCGGGCCTCTCCAAGGTCCCGTCGGCCAACAAGATCGGGATGCACCCGAACGGCGAGATCTACGGCCTGTTCTAGCCGCCGCGTCCAGCGGCTACCGGAGGTTGCCAATGTCGAGGCTGACGGGTTCATTCGCGGACAGGCAGGGCGGTCCCGGCGGTCGCCCGGCCGCTCCGGCGTTCAGCGCCTCCACCGGGCCGGTGACGGACTGGACGCGGCCGGCGCCCATCTACGAGTACAAGCTGGTCGGGACCACCAACGCCCTGCTGCATGTGGAGCGGAAGGTGCCCGACCGGCCGGGCCTCGTCCTGGCCATCGGCGACTGGCTGGCCGACCACCAACTGGAGCTGGAGGAGTGCGTCTACTCGCCCTGTCCCGGCGGCGTAGCCGACGTCGAGGTAGTGGCAGGAGGACCTCGCTCCGATGTCCTCCGTGCGCTGCGGGCGGCATCGGGCCCGGACTCGCTCTTCGACGTGGCCCACACCGATGCCAGCGTGCCGGAGAAGCGCCACACGGCTCGCTGCACGCTCTACATGCCCGATGGCATCCTGGCCGGCAACGTGCTGTCGCCCGTGGGCGAGGCTGCGTTCCAGCCCGGCGCCATCGAGTATCCCGGCTTGCCCTACGCCAACATCAGCCTCCTCACCGTAGAGCGCGTTCCCTATGCCCTGGGCGTGCCGGGCTATCAGGTGGACGTTTTCCTGACGGCCGATGCGTCCGAGGTGCTCGCCGCCGTGTTGGCCCGGCTTGAGGCGATCCGCGAGCCCATGGGCCAGGCCGACGCATGGACCTTCCGCGTCTGGCCCTGCGCCTGCCCGAGTTGCGCCTCCGAGCCCGCGTAGGGCCCGGCTGAGGCAGGAGTTCGCGCTCTGCGTGGCGAAGCACCATACCATGGGGCGGGCTACCTGCCGCCTTCGGAGGCCGAGCCGTGAAGAGCTTTCCAATCAGTCCGGGGTCGGGCGGCGCCGTGGGGATGATCGCCCTGCTGGTCCTCGTGATGGTGGGCCTCGTGGCGCTTATCGCCTCTTTCGGGTGGTCCGCCAAGCATGCCCGGTTCGAGGTGACCCGCCAGGGGTTGCGGATCGCCGGCGCGGTCTACGGCCGCACCATCGCCATGCAGGACCTCGATACCGACGGCGCGCGGGCTGTGGACCTCCGCGAGAACCCCGACCTGGCGCTGGTCGTGCGAACCAATGGCGCCGGCATGCCGGGATACGCCGCAGGCTGGTTCCGGACGCGGTCGCGGCACAAGGCCCTCGCGTTCGTCACCGACCCGGCGCATGTCGCCTGCATACCCACCCGGCTGGGCTACATCCTGCTGCTCAGCACGCCGGATCCCGCCCAGCTGATCGACGCCTTGCGCGACGCCTCGCGCGAGGAGAACTGGCCGCCGGCCTGACCCAAGGAGTCGCTCTTGCCATCGAACCGATCCGACCGCCTGGCACGCCTGATGCGGGCGGCTACCGAGAACGGCACCGCCGTTCCGGCGTTCAACGTGCCCTACCTGCCCCTCGTGCGGCCGATCTGCGAGGCCCTGGAGCGCCACGGCGCGTTCGGCCTGGCTGAAGTCGCGCGGCTTGAGCTCTATAAGTTCGAGGCAGGCTCCCTGGCGGCTGTGGCCGAGGAGTACGACCGCTGGGCCAACCGGCGCAACGACGCCTTGCACCTGGACCATGTGCCCGTCATCGATGAGGACAACCTGACCGTCGACTATACGGCGCTGATCGCGGAGGGTATCGCGCTGGGCTATGACTCGGTGATGGTCGACGGCTCGCGGCTTTCGTTCGAGGGGAATATCGACGCAGCGGCACGGGTCGTCGCCATGGCCCATCCCGAGGGCGTCCTGGTCGAGGCGGAGCTCGGCGCCGTGCTGGGGCACGAGTCAGGGCCCATGCCGCCCTACGATGAGCTGTTCGCGACGAAGCGCGGCTTCACGGAGCCCGACCAGGCGCGCAGCTATGTGGAGCAGTCCGGCGTCGACTGGCTTTCGGTCTCGGTGGGCTCGGTGCATGGGGCTATCGCGCCGTCGACCAAGGGGCAGACCAAGGTGACCGCGCGGCTGGATGTGGAGCGCGTCTCCGAGCTTCGCGCCGCCACGGGCGTTCCGCTGGTGCTGCACGGCGGCTCCGGGATCGCGGTCGAGTACCTGCGCGCGGCGATCGGCGCGGGCATGGCGAAGGTGAACGTGGCGACGGACATCCGACAACCCTACGAGCGCGCCCTGGCTGCCGGGGGTTCCGTGGCCGATGGGCAGGCTGCGGCGGCGCACGCGCTGGACCGGCTCCTGACCGACGTGCTACAGCTCGACGGCTCGCTGGCCATGCTTCAGAGCCTCATCGGAGAGCGATCGTGAGCTTCCTGGGCGTCGACGTCGGCACCACGGGCGTCAAGGCCGTCGCCTTCGGCGCGGACGGCGCCCAGATCGCCTCGGCCTATGAGGAGTACCCGCTCCTCTTCCCGTTCCGAGGCGCCGCCGAGCTCGACAGCGCCCGGGTCATCGCCGCCGCCCGGCGCGTCATCGCCTCAGCCTCCGCGCAGGCGGCCTCCGACCCGGTGCGGAGCATCGGCATCGCGTCGCAGGGCGAGGCCTTCACTCCGCTGGCGGCCGACGGCTCCGTGCTGGGCAACGGCATGGTCTCCTCGGACACGCGCGCCGCCGACCTGGTCCCGGCCTTCTCCGAGGCCTTCGGCGCCGAGCGGCTCTACGGCATCACGGGCCATACGCCGTACCCCATGTACTCGCTCTACAAGCTGCTCTGGCTCCGCGACCACCAGCCAGACGTATGGCGCACGATGTCGCGCATCCTCTTTATGCAGGACCTCGTGGCACACGCCCTCACCGGCGAGGCGGCCACCGACCCCAGCATGGCCGCGCGGTCGATGCTCTACGACGTGACGGCGGGGGAGTGGTCGCCGGAGGTGCTGGACGCGCTGGGGCTGGAGGCCGACCGCCTGCCGCGCATCGTCGCGTCCGGCACGCCCTGTGGCGGCGTCACGCCCGAGGCCGCCTCCGAACTGGGGCTTGCCGCCGGCATCCCCGTCTCATGCTGCGGGCATGACCAGCCTGTGGGCGCCGTGGGCTGCGGGGCCTCGAGGCCCGGCGTTGCGGCCTTCTCCATCGGCACCGTGGAGTGCATCTGCCCGGCGCTGGACCGGCTCATCCTGGACCCCCAGCTGATGCGGAGCAACCTGGCGTCGTATCCGCACGTGGTCGGCGGGCTCTGGACCACGGTTCTGTTCAGCATCACCGCCGGCAGCGTGCTCCGCTGGCTGCGCGACCAGGTGGCGGTCTCCGAGGCCGCGCAGGCCGCGGCTGACGGCGTCGATGCCTACTCGCGCATCATGGAGGCGGCTTCGCCTGAGCCGTCCCGGCTGGTGGTCCTGCCGCACTTCGGTCCTACGGGGACGCCCCACTTCGACCCCGACGGCGCCGGGGCGGTCTTCGGCTTGAAGCTCTCCACCACCCGCGCCGAGCTCTTCCGGGGCTTCCTGGAGGGCATCTCCTACGAGATGAAGTGGAACCTCGACACGCTGGGCGGCGCGGGGCTCAACGTCACCGAGCTGCGCGCCGTGGGCGGCGGCGCCCGGAGCCCCATCTGGATGCAGAT
The DNA here is from genome assembly GCA_903885605.1 of uncultured Chthonomonas sp. Taxonomy (GTDB): domain Bacteria; phylum Armatimonadota; class Chthonomonadetes; order Chthonomonadales; family CAJBBX01; genus CAJBBX01. The sequence continues at coordinate 17,173 of CAISJD010000077.1, forward strand.
CAAGTCCGACATCCTGGGCGTGCCGCTCTCCACGATGCGGGTCTCCGAAAGCACCTGCCTCGGCGCGGCACGGCTCGCCGGCGTCGGCGCGGGTCTGCTCGACCTCGAAGCCGCCGAAGCCTGGGCCGTCGTGGGCCGCACCTTCGAGCCCGATCCCAACCGCACCGCCCTTTACGAGGAGCGGTTCGCCATCTATCGTGACCTCTATCAGTCGATGGGGGGCGCCCGCAAGGCCCTCCGCACCATGAAAGGAGATTGAACATGGGCCTGGGCGCCAAGCCGAGATTCGCCCTCTTTTTCGGCAACCGGGGTTTCTTCCCGGGATCGCTCATGGCTTCAGCGCGGCAGGAGGTCAAGGCCGCCGTTGAAGCGCAGGGCTACGAGACGCTCATGCTGGATGCCGACGCCACCCGCTTCGGCGCCGTCGAGACGCCCGCCGAGGGCGCCATCTATGCCCGCTTCCTCAAGGAGAACGAGGGCAAGTTCGACGGCATCATCCTCAGCCTGCCCAACTTCGGCGATGAGACCGGCGCCGTGGCGGCCCTGCAGCACGCGGGCGTGCCCATCCTGATCCAGGCCTATCCCGACACGATGGACCGCATGGAGCCCGCCCTCCGGCGCGACTCGTTCTGCGGCAAGTTCTCCATCATGGACGTCTTCTGCCAGACCGGGGTGAAGTTCACCGCGCTCAAGCCCCACACCGCGGCGCCGGACAGCGCGGCGTTCAAGGCCAATGTGGACCACTTCGCCCGCGTCTGCTCGGTCACGTCGGCCTTCAAGGGCCTCGTGGTCGGGGCCATCGGCGCCCGCACTACGGCATTCAAGACCGTCCGCATCGACGAGCTGGCCCTGCAGAAGCACGGCATCACCATGGAGACCTATGACCTTTCCGAGGTCTTCTGCCGCGTTCGCGCCCTGACCGATGCCGACGGCGCCGTGAAGGAGAAGGCCGCCACGCTGAAGGCCTACGCCGACTTCAGCCGCGTGCCCGACGAGAGCTTCTCGACCATCACCCGCATGGGCGTCGTGTTTGACCAGATCATCGAAGAGAACAACCTCGACGCGGTGGCGATCCGGTGCTGGGTCGAGATGCAGCGCGAGATGGGCATCTCCCCCTGCGTGCTGCTCAGCGAGCTGAACAACCGCGGCGTCGTGGCGGCGTGCGAGGTCGACATGGGCAACGCGGTGGCCATGCACGCCCTGGCGGCGGCCTCCGGCGCACCGGCTACCTGCCTCGACTGGAACAACAACTACGGCGACGATGAGGACAAGTGCATCCTCTTCCACTGCGGGCCCGTGCCGCAGGACCTGATGACCGGCCGCGGCACCGTGACCAACCACGCCATCCTGGACAATGCACCGGGCATCAACGCGTCGTTCGGCTGCAACGTGGGCCGCATCAAGCCGCAGGACTTCTCCTTCTCCAGCATGACCACGCAGGAAGGCAAGCTGAAGTTCTACGTGGGCGAGGGCCGCTTCACGCCGGGCCCGATCCCCGCGGTCTTCTTCGGCTGCGCCGGCGTCGCCCAGATCGGCGGACTGCAGGATGTGCTCCGCTACATCGGCTACAACGGGCACCGGCACCATGTGGGCATCACGCCCGGCAGCGTGGCCGCTCCCGTCCGCGAGGCCCTGGGCTACTACCTGGGCTACGACGTGGCCTATCCGCAGATCGGCGAGTAGACGCATCCGGCCGGACCGGGAGGCTCCTCGCCCGGTCCGGCCTTCCACCTTCCAATGATGGCTACCCTCGTCTGGCTCCGGCGCGACCTGCGCCTGGACGACAACCCCGCACTGACCGTTGCCGCCGCGCATGGCCCCGTGGCGCCGATCTTCGTGTGGGCGCCGGACGAGGAGGAGCCCTGGGCGCCCGGCGCGGCGAGCCGCTGGTGGCTGCACCAGAGCCTGTCCGCGCTCTCGGCTGAGTTGGAGGCGGCGGACGCGCCGTTGCGCCTCGCCTGCGGCCCCAGCGCGGAGGCCCTCCTGGCCGAGTGCCGCCGCACCGGCGCACGCCGCGTCGTTTGGAACCGCCTTCCCGAGCCGCACCTGCAAGGCCGCGACGAGGCGGTGGCACACGCGCTGGCTTCGGCGGGCATCGAGACGGCTGCATTCGACGCCTGCACCCTCTGGCGGCCCGGCTCCATCCGCAACGGCTCCGGCAACGGCTTCCAGGTCTTCACGCCCTTCTGGCGCGCCGCGGCGGCGATCCCCGTTGTGGAGCCGCTTCCGCGTCCCGCGCGGTTGCGGGGCGTGGAGGGCGATGGGGGCGGTATGCCGCCCGCAGGCCTGGGTCTGCTTCCCGCCGTCGACTGGGCGGCGGAGATGCGCCGGGCGTGGCAACCCGGTGAGGCAGGGGCGCTGGAGGCGCTGGACGCGTTCGCCGCCGGTCCCGTGGCCCGCTACGCCGCCGACCGTGACTTCCCGGCCCTGCCCGGCGTCTCGCGGCTGGCGCCGCACCTCCACTTCGGCGAGGTGAGTGCCCGCCGCGTCTGGCATGCCCTCTGCCAGGGCCCGCCGCAAGGCGCGCCGTCAGAGCCCTTCCTGCGCCAGCTGGCCTGGCGGGAGTTCGCGCACGACCTGCTCGCTCACCACCCGAAGACCGACACCGAGCCGCTGCGTTCCGAGTTCGCCCGCTTCCCGTGGCGCTCCGACCCGGAGGCGCTGCGCCGCTGGCAGTGCGGGCGCACGGGCTATCCCATCGTGGACGCCGGCATGCGGGAGCTCTGGGCCACGGGCTGGATGCACAACCGCGTGCGGATGATCGCCGCCTCATTCCTGGTCAAGGACCTGCTCATCCCCTGGCAGGAGGGCGCGCGCTGGTTCTGGGACACTCTCGTCGATGCCGACCTCGCCAACAACACCATGGGCTGGCAGTGGGTCGCCGGTTGCGGAGCCGACGCCGCGCCCTACTTCCGCGTCTTCAACCCCGTGCTCCAGGGCGCCCGGTTCGACCCGACAGGCGCGTACGTCCGCCGCTGGGCGCCCGAACTGGCGGGCCTGCCCGACCGCGCGCTCCACGCGCCCTGGGAGGCGCCGGCCGACGTGCTCCGTGCCGCCGGCGTGGAGCTGGGGCGCAGCGTCCCGCGCCCGATGGTGGACCACTCCCAGGCCCGGCAGGAGGCGCTGGCGGCGTACGCGCAGGTCGCCGCCGGCCGCTGAAGCCCGCCGAGTCGTCATCTCCGGCCCTACTGCGTCTCCAGCAGCACCACCGTGTCCACCGCGTCCGGCGCCGTCGTCGGGCCCACGAGCGTCACGTCGCCGCCCGTGCGGAGCACCTGCAGCGTCGTCCCGTGGCCGGCCAGAAGCGAGGCGCGCTTGATGAAGGCGGGTAGCCCCTTGACCACGATGCGCCCGTCGGCAGGCCAGTTGAAGACGTGGAGGTAGACCTTCGAGCCCTTCTTCGTGGCGCGTCCCCAGTCCGGGCGGCCGATGGGGCTGGCGGTGGTTCCGTGGATGCTCTCGGCGTTCTTGCGCATCCAGGCGCCCATGGCCTCGAGCCGCTCCACGCTGGCCTCGGGGATGAGACCCTCGGCGGTGGGACCCACGTTCAGCAGCAGGTTTCCGCCCTTGGACGCGACGTCGACCAGCATCCGGATCAGGTCCGGCGCCGACTTCCAGTTGGTGTCGTTCTTCCGGAAACCCCAGGTGTCGTTCATCGTGATGCACGACTCCCAGTCCACGCCGGGTAGCCCCGTGGCGGGCACTTCCTGCTCGGGCGTGCCGTAGTCGCCGGCGAAGTCGCCCTCCTTGTTCAGGCCCTGCATTCCCTGGCGGCCCTTGTCCACGCGGTTGTTCACGATGATGCTGGGCTGCAGGCTCCGCACGTAGCTGTAGAGCTCCTTGCCCATGTCGTGCGTCCAGGTGCTCTCCCACTCGCCGTCGAACCACATGATGCCCAGCGGGCCGTACTCCTTGACGAGCTGCTTGAGCTGGGCCTTCATGTACTCGATGTACGCCGGGAAGCTGGCCGGATCGGCGGGCCGCTTGTCCCACGGGCGGCGGGGCAGGTAGTCGGGCTCGTGCCAGTCCATGATGGAGTGGTAGAAGCAGAGCCGCATCCCTTCGGCCTTGCATGCGACCGCCAGCTCCTTCAGGATGTCGCGCTTGAAGGGCGTGGACATGACGTCCCAGTCGCTGTTCTTCGCGTCGAAGAGGCAGAAGCCGTCATGGTGCTTGCTGGTGATGATGACGTACTTCATGCCCGCGCGCTTGGCGAGCTTCACCCACTGCAGGGCGTTGAACTTCACCGGGTTGAACTGGGCCAGCAGCGGCTCGTAGTCCGGCACCGGTATCTGGGCGTTGGTCATGATCCACTCGCCCGTGCCGCCGGTCTGCTTGCCCTGCCACTCGCCGGCGGGGATGGCGTAGAGGCCCCAGTGGATGAAGAGGCCGAAGCGGGCGTCGCGGAACCAGCCCATCCGCTTGTCGCGCTCGGCGGGCGTCTCCGAAGGCGTCTGGGCGAGGGCGGCCGGCATGAGTGAGGCCAGGCAGGCGGCCAATATCGGCAGGCAGAGGCTTCGCATGGGCTACTTCCTTTCGATGGTCGCGCGGGCGGATACGAAGCCCAGGGCGGGTACGGTGACGCGGAGGCGGCCGTCCTGGGCGGTGGCCTGCCAGGGCGTCGGTTGCACGGAGTTCGGGGCCTCCCAGCTGTTGGCGGCCTTGGGATCGCTCCCGTGCAGGGCGTCGGCGCCGGTGGCCGCGGTGACCACGGCGTCGTTCAGGCGCACGTCCAGCTCCACGGCGTCGGTCCGGCTCCGGTTCACGGCGAAGAGCGCCAGCCGGCCCTCGTCATCCAGGCAGGCCGAGACGTCGAGCACGGGCGCCTCGCCCCGCGATCCCGCCTTGTAGGTGGGGCAGTCGAGCTGCGTGCGGAGCGAGCGCCCCGCCGTGTGCCGGGCCATGAGCGCGAAGGGGTGGTAGATGCTCTGGATGAGCAGGCCGTCGGGCCGCGTGAGCATGGGCGCGATGATGTTGACGATCTGGGCGATGCAGGCGACCTTCACCACGTCGGCGCGGCGGATGAAGGCGTTCAGGTACTGCGCGCAGACCAGCGCGTCCTCAAGGTTGTAGACCTCCTCGATGAGGTGCGGGGCCCTGGTCCAGCGGCCGTCCATCTCCATGGCCTTGTACCAGACGTTCCACTCGTCGAAGGAGAGGTGGACCCGCTTGTCGGAGCGTTTCATGCCCCGGACGTAGTCGAAGAGGCCGGCGTAGTCCGCGATGATCCGGTCGATCTCCACGCCCTCGGCCAGGTACCAGTCCGTGTCGCCGGCATGGTTGGCGCTGTAGCGGTGGGCGGAGACGTAGCTGATGTGGTCCCAGCAGTACTCCAGCACCTCGCGGTCGTAGGCCAGGTAGGTGCCCATGGAGCGCCCGGATGAGCCGCAGGCCACCAGTTCGATCGTCGGGTCGAGGCCGCGCATGAGCTTGGCCGCCTGGTCGGCCCGGCGGGCATACTCGGCCGCAGGCACGTGCCCGGCCTGCCAGGGGCCGTCCATCTCGTTGCCGAGGCACCAGACCTTGACGCCGTAGGGGTCGGTCCGGCCGTTGGCCACGCGCCGGTCGGCCCAGTAGGTGCCTGCGGGCATGTTGCAGTATTCGACCAGCGCCTGCGCCTCCATGGCGCCCCGGGTGCCCAGGTTCACGGCCATCATGGGTGAGGTGTCGGCCTTGCGGCACCACTGCATGAACTCATCGGTGCCGAACTGGTTGGTCTCGACGCTCTTCCAGGCATAGTCGGGCCGGGCCGGCCGCTGGTCCCGCGGGCCGATGCCGTCGGTCCAGTCATAGCTGCTGACGAAGTTGCCGCCGGGGTAGCGCATGAGCGGCATCCGGAGCCTGCGGATGGCCTCCAGCACGTCGGTGCGGAACCCGTCCTCGTCGGCCAGCGGGCTGCCGGGGTCGTAGACGCCCTCGTAGACGGCGCGGCCCATATGCTCCAGGAAGCCGCTGAAGATGCGCGGGTCAATAGGCCCGGCGTGGAACTCGGTGTCAAGGGTAAGCGTTGCTGGCATGTGCGGCGCTCCTCTTCCAGTAGTAAGCGCGCATAGGTTCGCCGCCGGGGCAGTCGTTCCCTGCCGGGTGCGGGCGAGCAGGCATGGTGCAGGCGCTGGAGGCGGCCCGCCGGTGTTGGTGGCTCCATGCCGGTCTTGGTGGCTCAGTACCAGTTTCGGTGGCTCGGGCCTCCGTGCCTGAGTCTGGAGGGCTTGGGCCGCCGGCCAAAGCCGACGGCGGTGCGGCGGTGCAGCGGGTTGCGGCGTCAAGGTGTTCACTTCCCTGTGGCAGCAAAGTAATCACCTTGACCGCCTTGGGCCGCACCGATGCCGCCCGCTGTTGACGTCGCCCTGAGTGAAACGAAGGGCCCCGACTTCAGCGCCGCACTGTCGTACCCCTGCGCGAAGCGGCCCAGGCAAGCCACCGCAGCGGAAGAATCGGGGTCCTTCACTCCGTTCAGGATGACGGCGGTGCGGCGGAGCGGCGGGTTGCGGCGTCAAGGTGTTCACTTTCCTAGGTCGGAAAAGTGAACGCCTTGACCGCCTTGGGCCGCACCGATGATGTCGGCGCTGGGCTACCGTCGTAGGAACCGCCGCAGCCGGTCGGCCAGGGAGGGGCTGTAGCTTGCGGTCGGCTCATCATCGTCCTCGGCGTCTCCAGCGGCCCAACTCATCCTCATCAGGCTGTGCATCACGATGTAGGTGTGTATTCCGGGCCGGAACGTGAGGTCGGAGAAGAAGGCGACGTGCGTGAGCCCAATCTGGCCCTTGCACCATGAGCCGAACGACCAGGCGTTCGGTACTTCGGCGTACTCACGCTCGTTCATCCGTAGCGCCTCGGCCACCGTGTTGGGATGGTCCCTGGTCGGGAGGCTGAGCAGGCACAGGAGGCCCTTGCCGAGGTTCGGGTGCCGGGCCCCGGCGTTCAGCACCAGGGATGCGCCGGGTCCGCCACAGGCCAGGCGGAGCGAGAGCATCGTGTCGCTGCTCTGGATGTCTCGCACCATGGGGTGCCTGCGCACGGCCCCGGCCGCTTGGCCTAATGCGCCGCCGGCGTACATCGCCGGCGCGGAACGGCTCTTGGCGTAGTCTGACAGGTTCAGCATGTCGTCACGTTGCGTGCGCTTGCCGCTAGTGGGGTGGGGGCTCATAGCAGGGGCGCCGCCGCAGCCCCCGGCCATGATCGGCGCCATCAGCTCGGCCTCGCGGGCCTGGAAGGCGGCGGCGACCCCCAGTAGCGGGGTCAGCCAGCCGATGTTGTCCTCATTAGCGTAGGCGCTGCACGCCAGTCGCCACTTCGATGCATCCTTGCGGTCGTGGATCGGCCCGCTGAGCGACATGCCCTGGAGCATGGCAGCGATGCTACCGTCCCGGTCCGACGCCATGTCGCCCCCGTGGATGAGGTCAGTCTCGATGTGAACGCGCGATAGGTCGATCCCGTCGTCGCACATGCAGGGATCAGCCCATATCCGCTGGGCATAGGCCCCGCCCCACCACGTGAACCCCCTGGCCTCGTTGCGGCTCCACTTCGCGTCGACCTGCAACTGCTTGCGTAACTGCGTGACAGCTTTCAGCCCGATGTCATCCATGTCTCATCTCCCAGTATCAGCTGATTAGCCGACATAGCATCCGGACTGCCTGATGACTCGGTCACCCGTCCTGCAGGCCGTCTGCATAGGTGAACACGCCTAACTGCGAACCTTATAGCACAAGCAATGAGCCATCGTCCATGATGCTGATGGTTTTCCCCCTCCGCACCGGCGGTGGTGGCTCGGGGCAGGTGTTGGTGGCTCAGTACCAGTTTCGGTGGCTCGGGCCTCCGTGCCCGAGTCTGGAGGGCTTGGGCCGCCGGCTAATGCCGACGGCGGCGGCGGTGCGGCGGGTTGCGGCGGGTTGCGGCGTCAAGGTGTTCACTTTCCTGTGGCAGAGAAGTGAACACCTTGACCGCCTTGGCGCCGCACCGATGCCGCCCGCCGTTGACGTCGCCCTGAGTGAAACGAAGGGCCCCGACGCCCAGCTGGCGATCCCGACGCCCGACCACTACCTGCCCCTGCTGCCGCTGCTGGGCGCCGGGCGGGCCGGCGAACCGGTCACCTTCCCGGTGGAGGGCTTCGACGGCGGCTCCATGTCTATGCTCGCGGTCAAGTTCGGGTAGGGGAGCGGGGCTGGGGTATCCTCGTCTCTGATCAAGCCGCAAGGAGGTGGACCTATGGCCGTAACCGCTACGACCCGCTTGACCCAGCGTGGCCAGGTAGTCATTCCGCGCGCAGTCCGTGAGCAAATGGGGCTCACCAAGGGCGCAGGTTTCGCCGTCGTCGCCACGGATGATACCATCGTGCTCCGGAGGCTGGATGAGCCCGTGGCGGCCGAGTTTGACGCGGTGATTGGCGCGCTTCGGAAGCAGGCGAGGGCCGCAGGCATCAAGCCGGCCGATGTGGAGGAGGCCGTCAAGCAGGCCAGGGCCATAGTGTGAGGGTTGTACTCGACACCAATGTGATCCTGTCGGCGGCGCTTGTCGGCGGCCTGTCAGGCCGGATTCTGGATGCATGGCGCAATGGCGCGCTCGTGCTGGTCGTGTGCCCCGAGATCATGCAGGAGTACGAGAGGGCGGGCCTGGCGCTGGAGCGGCGCTACCCCGCGGTGCGCGTGATGCCGTTCGTCCGGCTGGTGCAGCAGTTGTCGGAGGTAGCCGCTCCTGTCGCTCCGTTCCCATCGGTCTGCCGTGACCCGGATGACGACAAGTTCCTGGCGTGTGCCGAGGCAGGCGGCGCGGCGGTCATCGTGTCGGGCGACAAGGACCTGCTGGCCGTTGGTGAATACGCCGGGGTCGGCGTTCTAACGCCTCGCGCCTTCGTGGAGGCCCACCTGTCCTAGCCCCGTCCTACCGCCGCCTCGCCCCGAATTCCCCGAGCGCTTCCTTCGTGAAGGCCGTCGTCACCACCCACTCGCCTCGGCCGTCGACCACCCGGCTTGGGTCCGTCTGCGCCTGCTTTCGCACGTCCGCCGGGCAGAGGCGTTTGGCGGCGTAGCAGGTCGCGCCCTCGCGCACGCATCGCCGGATCGCCTCCAGCGTCTCCGGGCTCACCTCCACGCCGCACAGGATGATCGTCTTAACGCCCGCCAGCATCGCGTATCCGACCCGGTGGTCGTAGATCGCCGTTCGCGGCGCGGGGACGTCGAACCGCCAGGCGTACCGGTCGTAGACGCCGCTGTTGGTGTTCACCGCGCCGGGGTGCGTGGCGCCGCCGGTGAGCCAGTGCCATGCTTGCAGCCACTCGCGCGTCTCCGGCGTCGATTGCAGGTTCTCCGCGCCGTAGAGCGTGTTCCAGTAGCTGCCCGTGGCCTGGCCCCAGTCGCTGTCCGGGAAGCGGACCATGGCCACCTCGGGCGCGAAGTCGCGGCAGGGCTTTGTGCTGGGCGTGGTCGCCTGCTGCGCGATGTGGCGGCGCAGGACGGCGCCGTACTCCGACAGGTCGTACTGCGTGGCGCCATAGGGCGCGAGGCAGGTGGTGAACTCGGTGTAGACGTGGTCGACGCCCGCCGATCGCGCCAACTCCAGCGCCTGCCGGTACTCCGTGGCGGAGTGGCCGGGAAACTGGTCGATGTGCCAGAGGTCGGGGCTGAACCATAGCTCCGCGCCGTACTGCCTGGCCGCGCCCAGGGCCTGGGCCAGCACCACCGGGTGGATGTCCTCCTTGAGCAGCTTGGGGCAGAGGGTGAAGCCGGCGCGGGCCAACGGATGCCATAGCACTGGAAAGACGCTCTCCACCAGCGTCCGCGCGCCGTGGCTCCGGTTGGCGGCCGCCACGCGCCCCGCGGCCGTCACGAGCGCCTCGTAGGCCTGCGGCAGCGCCATGCCGGTGGTCTCCACGAGGTAGGGCTTGCGATGCACCGGGTCCGTCAGGCCCGAGTAGGCGTTCCGCGACATCTGCATGTGCTCGCCCTCGTCGTAGACCACTCCCTCGAAGAGGCCGGTGGCCGACGCGGCGTCCAACGCCTCCGGCTCAATGTCCCACCGGTGGCATCCGCCCTCGGCTGCGAAGCGGTTGCGGCCCTCCTTGTCGAGCGCCTCGGGCGCCCAGTTGGAGGTCTCGTTGTTCAGCGCGAAGCGCGTGCGCGTGGCCCTGCAAAAGGCGAGCAGCTCGCGGAACTCGCCGTTGTCGAGCTGCGCCGGGTCCAGGTGGAACTGGAGGAAGTTGACGCCCAGGTCGCGCAGGGAGAGGAGCAGCGCCGGGCTGTCGACGTAGCCCAGGTCCACGCCCTGCAGCCCTCGACGCACCGTGCTGAAGGGGCCCACGGTGTCGAACAGCTCGCTCACGCGCTTCTGGCCGGGACCGAGCAGCGCCAGCGCGGTGGTGTGGGCCTGCACGTTGCGCGAACCGGGCAGGGCGGCCTCCAGGCTGTAGAGGCCCCGTGGCAGGGGCTTCAGCCGCGCCGTGGCCCTGTCGCCGGTCAGGGCGAGGAGAAGCCGCTGGACCTCGCGCCGCCGCCAGTCCCGCACGGTGACGACGCACTTGCGGGCGAAGCCGGGCGCCGTATCCCAGACGCGCACCTCGATGGGCAACGCCCGGCCGGCCGCGGCCCGGTCGGCGCCGTCGGCCACGCGCACGCTCGTGGTGGCCGTCACGGGCCGCGCGCCGGCGTCGGCGGTGTGGCGGATGTCGATGGGCCAGTAGGCGATGTGGAGCCAGTCGGGGCATGGCGGGCGGACGGTCTGCAGGGGCTTCGCGCCGTCGACGCTCCAGTGCGGGCCGCTGACGAGCCGACCGATCTCGCGGGCTCCGGCGAGGGCGCGCAGGTCCAGGGCCAGCCTCTGTGCCGGGGCGGGCGAGAAGTCATACGCCGCGCGGAAGCCCGTCGCCGCGGCGTCGATGCGGCACCGCAGGGCGTCTCCGTGGCCGTCGGAGATGCGCCAGCCGGCGGCGGGGCTCAGGTCGCGGAGACCTCCGGGGCCGTCAAGCGTTACGCGGTCGAAGGTGACCGAGCCGCCTGGGTCGCGCCCGGTGCGCTTTTGGTCGATGCGGATGCGTACCCGCGCCACGCGCTCCAGGTCGCACCCCGCCGCGCCGATGGGCATCCGGCCCGCGGACCGCAGGTCGATGGTGTGTACGGCCGGTGCGCCCGTCTCGCCCAGCTGCAGCGTTGGGTCGGTTCGCTCCGCGCAGAAGTAGCCCGTCGAACGGCCCTCGGCGTCGAGGCACTCAAGGTAGAGCCACTCAAACCGCCGGGCGTCCGAGGTGGCGATCGTCAGCGTGCGGGCCGCCATGGGTGGGTCCACGGCGCGCTCGACCACCATCCAGCAGTTCTCGGGCTGGCGGACGACCTCGGACGCCACCTCGACGCGTACGCTGTTCCGACCCGCCCGCAGGCCGCTCGTCAGGCGGCGTACATCGGCCCAGGGTCGGTCGCCCACGTCCACGGCGACGCCGTTGATCCAGACGCGGTAGCGGTCCTGAGCCGTGGTCCGCAGCAGGGCGTGCGTGGGGCGGGAGGGTAGCTCCAGCGTCGCCTCGAAGCGGGCCGTGGCGCGCATGGCGTCGGGCGGCGGCGCGATCCAGACGGGCAGCGGCCCGACGGCAACCAGCAGCAGGGAGTTCACAGCGTTCATGGCATGCCTCCGTTCCGCGTCGTCGCCTCAGCCATCACGATCCGCAGGGACCCGCCCAGGTCGCCGTCGCCGCGCACGGTGAGGTCGGCGTGGCGGGCCGAGGGCAGGACGTAGCGGCGGGCCATGGGCTCCACCTGCTCGGCGAACTGGCGTCGCACGTCGGCCTCGGTTCGCTCACGCTCGCGGGTGTCCCGGTCGATGCGGCGCCGCAGGCACAGCTCCAGCGGGCAGTCGACGAAGACGCGCAGGTCCGCGACGGCCCGCATCTCGGGCCAGTGGAGCGCCAGGATGCCCTCGGCCACCACCACCGGCGCGGGCTCCACGTGCGTCACCTCGCCGGTGCGGGTATGCGTGGCGAACGAGTAGACCGGCGTGTCGATCCCGCTCCCCGCCGCCAGGCCCCGCAGGTGGAGCGTGGCCATCTCGTGGTCGATGGCCGCCGGGTCGTCGAAGTTGGTCAGCGCCCGCTCGGCCATGGGCAGGTGCGCGAGGTCTCGGTAGTAGTTATCGACGCACAGGGGCGCGCATCGCCCGAGCCATGCCTCTGCCAGCCCCGCAGCCAGCGCGCTCTTGCCCGACCCGCTGACCCCCGCGATGAGCACGACGAACGCCATCCCCCTTGCCACTCCTCCGCGTAGTGGGCCTGAGTGTAGCAGGTGTGGGCCGGCCGTCGGGGCCGCGGCGGCCCGGGCTTGCATGGCTCCGGTACACTGATAGGGTGTTACGTAGCCGCCTATCGGCGCGCGTGCGTGGCCGGAGAAGGAGAGGACCTTGGTACTGACCTTGCTGTTGCTCGCCGCTGCGGGGCTTTGCGCCGCCGCAATCTCCGCCACGGAGCGAAACCAGCCGCTGAACGACGACTGGCGGTTCCACCGGGGCGATGAGCCCGACGCCTGGCAGCCCTCGTTTGACGACCGCGCGTGGCGCCTGGTGGACGTGCCGCACGACTGGTCCATCGAGGACCTGCCCGAGGCGCCCGGCGTCTCGGGCCCCTTCGACCCGCAGAGCCCCGGCGCCCGCGACACGGGCTACACCGTGGGCGGCGTGGGCTGGTACCGCAAGACCTTCAAGCTCCCGTCGGCCGCCCGAGGCAAGCGCGTGGGCCTGATGTTCGACGGCGCGTACATGGACGCCACGGTCTGGCTGAACGGCGTCCAGATCGCCCGGCATCCCTACGGCTACACTGCCTTCCACATGGACCTGACGCCGCACGCGCTCTACGGCCCCAAGCCCAACGTGCTGGCCGTGCGGCTCGACACGTCCGGCCGGACCAGCCGCTGGTACAGCGGGTCGGGCATCACGCGCTGCGTGGAGGTCTGTGTCACGCACCCGGTCCACGCGCAGCCCTGGGGCATCGCCATCACCTCGATCCGTTCCGGCGCCCATGACGCCGATGTGACGGTGAAGACCGTGGTGGTGAACGACGGCCAGAGCGAGCGCAGCGTGACGGTGGCCTCGCGCATCGTCGACCCGCGCGGCGACACGGTGGCCTCGATCTCCTCCTCGCTTCGGCTCGCCGCCGGGGCCGAGGAGGAGTTCGTCCAGAACATGCTGGTAGCCAAGCCGCTGCTCTGGTCGCTGGAGAAGCCGCACCAGCACCACCTGGTCACCACGGTGGTGGCGAACGGCCACATCGCCGACGTGCTGGCCACGGAGTTCGGCATCCGCTTCATCGATGTCTGCCCCGAGACGGGCCTCCGCCTCAACGGCGCGCCCATCAAGCTCCGGGGCGGCTGCGTCCACCATGACAACGGCTGCCTGGGAGCCCGGGCCCTTCCCCGCGCCGAGGAGCGCCGTGTGGCCCTGCTCAAGGCCAGCGGCTTCAACGCCGTCCGCACGGCCCACAACCCGCCTTCCACAGCCTTCCTGGACGCCTGCGACCGGTTGGGCATGCTGGTGCTGGACGAGGCCTTCGACTGCTGGTCCGAGGGCAAGAACGCCGACGACTACGGCCGCTTCTTCAATGAGCACTGGCGCGAGGACATCGACGCCATGGTGCTCCGCGACCGGAACCATCCCTGCGTCTTCGCCTGGTCGGTGGGCAATGAGATTCCCAACCAGCACCTGCAGGCCACTGCCGCCGCCGCCGCCATGCTGGTCCACCGCGTCCGAGGCATCGACCCCAGCCGGCCCGTGGCCGTGGCCGCGCTGCCGGACGCCGAGAACTGGGAGAAGCTGGACGGCCTCTTCACGCAGGTCGACCTCGCGGGTTACAACTACCGCCGGCAGCAGTACGATGCCGACCACAAGCGCGTCCCCGGCCGCCTCATCTTCGGCTCAGAATCCTTCTCGCACGCGTCGGAGGCCTTCGAGAGCTGGATGGGCGTCTTCGACCGCTCGTGGGTGCTGGGCGACTTCGTCTGGACCGCCATGGACCACCTCGGCGAGGCCTGCCTCGGCTCCGTCTTCATCGAGGGCGACCCCGGCCCCGAAGGCTGGCCCTGGACCGTCTCGAACTGCGGCGACCTCGACCTCATCGGCATGAAACGACCGCAATCCTACTACCGCGACGCGCTCTGGGGCGTGGGCACGGCGGTCTCGTGCTTCGTGGAGCCTCCCGCGCGCATCTTCGGCGGGCGTCAGCTCGCGAAGGGCTGGGGCTGGCGTGATGAGCGGGCCTGCTGGACCTGGCCCGGCGCCGAGGGCGACGATGTCACGGTGCGCGTCTACTCCTCGCGCTCGCAGGTGCGGCTCTACCTGAACGGCCGCGACCTGGGCGCACAGCCGGTGGATCGCGACACCCGCTTCGAGGCCATCTACACGGTGCCCTACGAGCCGGGCGAGCTTTGCGCCGTGGCCTATGCGGGGAACGGCAAGGAGGCCGGCCGCTGGGTCCTCCGCACCGCCGGTCCCGCCGCCGGGTTGCGCCTCCGTGCTGACCGATCCGCCATGCTCTGCGACGGGCAGGACCTCGCCTTCGTCACCGTGGAGGTGGTCGATGCCGCCGGCGTCCTGGCGCCCGGCCCGGATGTGGAGGTCTCCTTCAGCGTTACAGGCCCGGCCCGCATCTCCGCTGTCGGCAACGCCGATCCCACCTCGGTGGCGAGCTTCACGCAGCCCCGCAGGCGCACGTTCCGCGGGAGATGCCTGGCGGTGGTGCAGGCCGGACGCAAGCCCGGAGCCGTGACCCTGACCGCCGAGGCTGACGGCCTGGCGCCGTCGCAGGTGACGCTGAACACAGATTACGACTAGAACCGGCGCCCGAGGGGGTTGCCGCTGCAAGGAGCGCAAACGTGGTTCGACTGGGCATCATCGGTGCGGGCGGCATGGCCAACGCGCACATGGACCGTTACCGTGAGATCGAGGGCTGTACCGTGGCGGCCTGCTGCGACGTCGTCCCCGGCAAGGCGGCGAAGTTCGCGCAGGACCGAGGGGTGCCCAACAGCTACGAAGACTACCGCGCCATGCTCGACCACGAGGCGCTGGACGCCGTGGCCGTGGTCACCACCGACGCCACCCACGCCGAGTGCTCGCTGGAGGCGCTGGGCCGGGGCCTGCACGTGCTCTGCGAGAAGCCGCTGGCCACGTCGCTCGAGGATGCCCTCCGCATGACCGAGGCCGCCCGTGCGTCGGGCCGCATCAACATGGTCAACTTCTCCTATCGCAACTCCGCCGCCGTGCAGGGAGCCGCCGCGGCGATCAGGGCGGGGGCCATCGGCCGGGTGCTGCACGTCGAGGCGAGCTACCTGCAGAGCTGGCTCGTGAGCCGCGAGTGGGGCGACTGGCGCACGGGCAACCACCTCACCTGGCGGCTCTCCACTCGCCACGGAAGCGCCGGCGTGCTGGGCGACATCGGCTGCCACATCTACGACATGGTCAGCTACCTTTGCGGCGACATCACCGAGATCCAGTGCCGCCTCCGGACCTTCAGCAAGGGCGAGCCCAACGAGATGGTGGGCGAATACGCGCTGGACGCGAACGACAGCTTCGTCAGCGCCGTCTCCTTCAGCAACGGGGCTATGGGCGCCGTGCATTCGACGCGCTGGGCGTCCGGTCAGGTGAACAGCCTGCGGGCCAGGATCTACGGCGACGGCGGGGCCATCGACGTGGAGCTGGATCGCTCGTGGGACGAGTACCGCACCTGCACCGGCCAGGAGGCCATCGACCGTCACGATTGGCGCACCGAGGTCTGCCCGCCGTCGCCCAATAACTACAAGAGGTTCATCACCGCCATCAACACGGGCTGCCCCGATCCCTGCGACTTCGCCGTCGGCGCGCGCGTGCAGGCCTACCTGCACTACAGCCAGGAGTCGGATCGCCTCGGAGCCGCTTGCCCCATCCGGATGACGGCCGGCTAACTCGCAGGAGGTGCGCTCCATGTTGCGTAACGCTCTTCTCGCCGTCCTACTGGCGGTCGTCGCCGTCTCCGCCACGGCGTCTCCGATCACCTGGTCGCCCGACGGCAAGCAGGTGGCAGTGGCGTTCAAGGACGGCGTGGCCGTCGCCTCCGTGGACGGCAGCGGCGGCTGGGCCCTGGCCGGGCCCGGCGGCAAGTGCCCGGTCTGGTCGCCCGACGGCGGCTCCATCGTCTACAGCCTGCCGGAGAACGGCGTCGCCGCTGCATGGGTCTACGACGTGAAGAAGGCTCGCACCCGCAAGGTGGCCGCCGAAGTGGGCCCGCCCTACGCCTGGCGCGAGGACGGCCAGCGCTTCGTCGGTTTCTGCCGCCTGCCGGAGGGCGCCGTGGAGGCCGTCTGGTTCAACCTCACCGACCGAGGCGTGACCCAGCGCCGGGCGCTCCCGTGCCGCACGGTGCAGGAGGAGTCCGACGACGTGGTCTGGCTGCCGGAGACGGATGACATCGCCTTCGTGGGCCGCGACGGCGCCCAGGCCGATGTCTACATCGTCGAGTCAGGCGATGTCACCCGCGTCACCCGCACCGGCGACATCGTCGGCTTCGCCCTCTCCAGGGATCGCAAGGAGCTGGTCTGGGGCCGCACAGGGCCGAACCCGAAGTACATCCTGGTCACGCTCTACGCGCTCAACCTGGAGAGCCGCGGGTCCCGCCGCCTGCCCCTGCCTGACCGCATCCCCGCGCTCAACCCGAACCCGCGCCAGGCGCCCACGGGCGTCGGCCGTGCCTATCCGGCCGCCGGGCTCGATGCGCTGGCCCTCACCGTGACGCTGGCCCCGGCTCCGGCGCCTTCATCGGCTTGCTGGCTGGGCAAGCTGGACGGCACGGGCTCCGTGGTCCGCAAGTGGGCGGGTGCGCCCGGCGGGCTGGCCGTGGCGTGGTCGCCCGACGGCCGTAGCGTGGTCCTCTTCGACGGCACGGTCACGCTGGTCGGGTTGAACGGCTCTCAGGCCAGGCTCCCTGCGCGGTAGGCATCCGGCTCACGCACGGGGCCTCGGCTCGGTGGCGAGGGCGTCTTTCAGCGCCTTGATCAGGCCGGCGCGGATGCCCTCGATGCCGGCGCCCTCGCCGCCCTTGGTCGTCGGGCTGGGCATGACGCGGTTCGTCAGGAAGATCACGTATGCCCCCGTGGCGTGGTCCATCCAGATCGACGTGCCCGTGTACCCCGTGTGGCCGATGGAGGCGTGCGTCGGGTCGCCGTCGGCTCCGTCGGCGTAGGGCGGCTTTGTGTAGACCGCCCAGCCAACGCTCCTCGGGCTCGAAATGGCCGTCGGCGTGGAGACCGTGAAGGCAAGCCGCGCGGTCTCCGGCCGCAGGATCACCCTCCGCCCGTCCATTCCGTCCGCCAGCATCATCCGCACGAAGCGCTCCAGGTCCGGGCCGGTGGAGAAGAGCCCTGCGTTGCCGGGGCAGGTGCGCTCCGCCGTGTGGTACCGCGCCAGCGGGTCGTGGATCACGCCTCGGACCGGCTTCCCGTCGGCCGTGTCCGCCGTCGGCGCGGCTCGCCGGACCTGCGACGGCGTGGGGCGGTAGGTCGTGTCGCGCATCCCCAGCGGACCCCAGAGGCGCCGCCGCAGCAGGCTCTCGGTATCCTCGTCGGCCACGCGCTGCAGCAGCCCCGCCAGCGTCTGCATGTTGAGGCAGCTGTAGACCATCTTGGTGCCGGTGGGGTAGGAGAGCGGCAGGTCTGCGTAGCGGCGGAGCAGGGCCGCGTCCGTGGTCTCATCGGGCCGTCGCCCCTTCTCAACCACGGAGAAGCTCTCGTAGGCCTTGAGGCCCGAGACGTGCGTGGCCAGGTGCCGGAGGGTGACGCCCTCCTTGCCACGAGCCGCGAACTCCGGCAGGTAGCGCGCCACAGGCTGGTCCAGGTCCAGCGTGCCGTCCTGCACGA
Source organism: uncultured Chthonomonas sp. (assembly GCA_903885605.1). Classification (GTDB taxonomy): domain Bacteria; phylum Armatimonadota; class Chthonomonadetes; order Chthonomonadales; family CAJBBX01; genus CAJBBX01. Next base: position 35,022 of record CAISJD010000077.1, read on the forward strand.
GGAGCATGGCGGCAGGCGTCGTGGCCACGACCTTGGTCAGCGAGGCCATATCGAAGGGCGTATTAACCCGCATGCGTGGCGCCCGAGGCTCGTAGGTCTGCGTCCCGTAGCTCCGGCGGAGCAGCGTCCGTTTGCCCCGGCCCATCACAACCACCGCGCCGGGGTACCTCTGCTCCCGGATACCCGCCGTCACCATCGCGTCTACCTGCCGCGTCAGTGAGGCCCGCGCCGCGGCCGGGAGTGCCGGAAGGGCGATGGCGATCAGTGCTGCCAGAAGCATGGGATCTCTCCTCGGTCCATTTGGCGGCGGGCAGGGCGGCCCCGCTCAGGCATGTGGTACCACAATGGCAGGGGGATGCCACCATGCGATCCGCGGATGCGGCCGTCTTTGTCGGGTGCGATAGGGGATTGGAGGTGCGGTCGCTGCCGGTGCTGCCTCCGGCGGAGGGGCGCGCCGTGGTGGACCTCGTGGCCTCCGGCGTCTGTGGGACCGACGTCCACATCCTGGAAGGGGCCATCGGCATACCCGCGCCGTTCATCCCCGGCCATGAGTTCCTCGGCCGTGTGGCGGAGCTGGGAGACGGCCCGCACGTCGACTGCCTGGGCAGGCCGGTGAAGCCCGGCGACCTCGTGGCCGTGAACGTCATCGAGCCCTGCGGCTCCTGCCTGCTCTGCGCCACGGGCGGTGCGGCCTCTTGCATCAACCTTATGGCGTCGCTCAGTTATATCGCCGACCCGGATGTGGCCCCGCACCTGCACGGCGGCTATGCCGAGGCGACCAACTGCCCCACGCGCTACCTGCAGCTCCTGCCGCCCGGCCTCGAACCCATGGCGGCCTCCGCCTTCCTTTGCGCCGGGCCCACCGTGGTGCGCGCCATGGCCTACGCGGGCGGCGTGCGGCCGGGCGAGCATGTGGTGGTGATCGGCTCCGGTCCCGTGGGCCTCTTCGGCGTGCTCTGGGCCGCCCGGCACGGCGCCGCCTCCGTCACGATGATCGGCTCCTCGTCCAACCCGCTTCGCGTTGAGCTCGCCCGTGCGCTGGGCGCCACCACCACGCTGGACATCCGCGCCTCTTCGGCGGCAGAGCGCCTCGACGCCGTCCGCACCGCGACAGGCGGCGTGGGCGCGGACCTGGTGATCGAGGGCGCAGGTGCGCCTGACGCCTTCGTCGAGGGTCTCTCGCTGCTCCGTCCGCGCGGCCGGCTGGCGCTGGCCGGGCAGTACTCCGACCGCGGAACGGCCGCGATCGCGCCGCAGCTGCTGACGTGCAACGCGCTGCAGCTCTTCGGCTCGGCCCAGTTCACCGCCGAGGACCGTGAAGCCTGCTTCCAGTTCCTTCTCTCGGTCCGGGACGCATGGCCCACCATCCTGCGTTTGGTGACGCATCGGGCGCCTGTGCGCGAGGCCGCGTCGCTGATGGAGGCCGCGCGCTCCGGCGAGGCGGTCAAGGCCCTGCTGGTGGCGGAGGGTTAGGCCGATGACCACCGAACCGCCGGATGGGCCGTGGGTGCAGGTGCTGCTGCAGGGCCGATACGTGGGCGACCCGTCTACCACGATCGGCATCCTGGAGGACGAGGACCCCGCGTTCGTCTACCTGCGCCTGTCGGACGGCGAGACCATGGTGCTGCCCAAGCAGAATATCGCCCGGATCGTCGCCCTGCCGCCAAGGGATGATCGACCAGCCGACCGGCTGGTGCGGCCGGCCGAGGCGCCGGATGACACGGATCGGCTGGTCCGGCCGGTCGGCTTCGCGCCTGACGATGAGGCGCAACTGGCCCGCCCCGCCGCCGTACCGGAGGAGAAGCGACGATGAGCCTGCCGCAGCACCTTCCCGCCGAACAGCTGGCCGCTGCCACGCTGGCCCTGCAGGATGCCCGCCCGCACTATGTCGCATCGCTCTGGAGGGCCGCCTCGTTCGCCGAGACGGAGGGGCAGCCCATGCCGCTGCGGCGCGCCCACGCTCTCAACGCTGTCCTGTGCCAGTGCGAGTTGCCCCAGACGCGCGGCGAGCTACTGGTCGGCTCGGGCCTGGGCCGCCTGGCCGAGAGCGCCGACGGCCCGGCGCTTGCCGCCGCCTCCGAGGCGCTGAGGCCCTTCGCCGGACGCCACTTCGGCACGCACTCCGACCACGTCGCGCCGGACTACGCCTCGTTGCTGCGCGACGGCCTCGGCGGGCTCATGGTCCGCACTCGCGCCGCCGCAGCCGCGCTGCCCCGGGAGCCCTTCACCGCGTCGGAGAGGCACACCTTCCTCGCGGCGGTTATGGTGGCGCTCCAGGGAGCGCAGGCGTTCGTCGTCCGCTGGGCCGATGCCGTCTCAGCCGCGGACCATGGCCCCTTCGCCGACCTCGCCGCCAGGCAGGAGGCCATGCTGCGCCGACTGGCCGTAGAGCCGCCGCGGACCTTCCATGAGGCCTTGCAACTCACCCTCCTCCTGCATCACATGATGCAGCTCGACGACCGCTACGCCATGGCCCTGGGCCGCGCCGACCAGTTCCTCTGGCCCTTCCTGCGCGATGATCTTGCAACCGGTCGGCTGGACGAGGGCGAAGCCCAGGCCCTCACGGATGCCTTCGTCGCCAAGCTCGTGCATCGGGGCGACATCCAGAACGTCTGCGTGGGTGGCCTGACGCCGTCGGGTAAGGACGCCGTGAACCCGCTGAGCCTTATGCTCGTCCGCTCCGTGGGCAAGATCAGGCGTCCCGGTCCCAACCTCACCGCCCGCATCGCCTCTTTCTCGCCGGATGCCTTCGTGCGGGCCTGCGCCGAGTGCGTGCGGACGGGCATCGGCTTCCCTGCCGTCTACAACGACGACGTGCAGGTGCCGGCCCTCGCTGATCAGGGCTACGCGCTGGAAGACGCCCGCGACTACTGCTTCGTCGGCTGCATCGAGGCTCACATCCAGGGCAAGCAGGCGCCCTGGGCCGACAGCCGGTTCAACCTGCTGCGCTGCGCCGACCTCGCGCTCCGCGGCGGCATCGACGGCCTGACGGGCGAGCGCGCCGGCCCTGACACCGGCGAACCGGCCGACTGGGACGCCTTCTATGCCGCGTTCGTTCGCCAGATGGACCACGGTCTCGACGCCCACTGCGGTTGGATCTGCGACATGGAGCGGGAGGCGGACGCCCGCGCATTCGACCTGGCCTCGCCCCTCCTCAGCGCCCTGACGGCCGACTGCATCGAGCGCGGGCTGGACATCAACGACGGCGGCGCCCGGTATGAGGCGAACCATGGCGTGGCGGGCATGGGCATCGGCTCCGTGGCCGATACGCTGGCCGCCGTGCGCCGCTTCGTCTACCGGCAATCGCGCTGGACGCTGCCGGAACTGCGCGAGATGCTCGACGCCGACTTCGTGGGTTTCGAGGCCGAGCGGGCCGTGATGCTGCGCGAGGCGCCCAAGTACGGCAACGACGACGAGGAGGTGGACGGCCTTGCCGTGCAGGTGGCCGCCGACTTCGGCGCCTCGCTCCTTCGCCGCCGCCTGCCGCGCGGGGGCCGCTTCTGGGGCCTCATGGCCGCGAACGTGCAGAACGTGGCTGCAGGGCTGGAGGTGGGCGCCACGCCCGACGGCCGCAAGTCGCGCGAGCCCCTCAGTGACGCCGCGTCGCCCTCCTTCGGCCGCGACCGGAACGGACCCACCGCCGTGGCGCGCTCGGTGGCCAAGCTCGACTACAGGCTGGCTCCCGGCGGCAACGTGGTCAACATGAAGTTCCACCCCTCGGCGCTGGCCGGTGACGAGGGCGTGGCGGCGCTTGCGGCCCTGATCCGCACTTGCTTCGGGCTGGGCGGCGTGCAGCTGCAATTCAACACGGCGGGGGTGGAGATGCTGCGGGCGGCGATGGAGAAGCCACAGGACTACGCCGACCTGGTAGTCCGCGTGAGCGGCTTCTCGGCCTACTTCACGCGCCTGGACCGCGCCGTGCAGGAGGACGTGCTGGCCCGAACCGAGCATGTTTTCTGAGTCGAAAGTCGAAAGTCGAAAGTCGAAAGTAGAAAGTGGGAAGGGACGGCCAGGGCCGCCGTGACGCTATGCCTTCGGTCCGGACAGGCGCACCTTCAGGTATTGCCGGGCGATGGTTCGGAAGATGATGGGGAAGGCCTCGGCCAGCACCAGCGTCGCGGCTCCGCCCGGCGCGAAGACGAGCCGCTCTCGGGGCCGTCGAGCGCAGCGGACCATGGCCCGGGCGACGACCCCGGCGGGCATGGCGCGGACGAGGTGCGTTCCCGTGGGGCCCACCTTGTCGACCATCGCCGCGAAGAAGCCCGTGTCCGTGAGGCCCGGCATCACCGTGGTGACACCGATGCCTGAGCCCTCTAACTCCGCACCCAGCGACTGCCCCAGCGCGTTCAGCGCGTGCTTGGTGGCCGCGTAGCCGGCGTTCAGGGGCAGGGCATAGCGGCCGGCCAGCGACGAGACGTTCATGATGTGCCCGCCGCCTTGCCGTCGCATGGGCTCCAGCGCCGCCTGGCACCCATGGAACGAGCCCACGACGTTGGTCTGCCAGATGGCGTCCAGGTCGTCCTCGTGCATCTCCTCGAAACGCGCCACCATGCCGTAGCCCGCGTTGTTCACCCAGATGTCGAGCTTGCCCGTAAGGCCCAGCGCCGCGTCGCGGAGTGCCACGACCTGCTCGCGGCAGCGCACATCGGTCGGCACGGCGAGGCACCGGACGCCTGCGGCCTCCAGCTCGGCGAGGGTCTGTTCCAGCGCCTCGGGTCGCCGTCCTGCGATGACCACGAGGCAACCCGCGGCGCTGAACTCCAGCGCACAGGCCCGGCCGATGCCGGACGAGCCGCCCGTGATGACGACGGTGCGGCCCCGCAGGTCACGGTTCGGCATAGGCCTTGCGCTACGGCCGAGAGGCGCGGGTGGTGAGCGACTTCAGCTTCTTGGCCGCCTCGGTCATCTGCCGCTGGGCCTCCATGCGCAGGATGGTGGCCTCCTTGTCGTCGCTGTCTTCCTGCGTCTCGAGATAGGTGAGCATGGCCTCGCAGGCCTGCGCGCTCAGGGCCGCCGCCTGGGCGTAGAGCGCCTGCGCCGGGATGTAGCCCTGCGGTGGAGGCACGGCGTTCACGTAGTCGCCGACGGCCGTCAGCGCCGCTTTCTGCGCGCCGACCTCCTTGAAGGCCGTTTCACGGTTCAGGGTGCCCTGCGCGAACTCCTTCCGCACCTGCTGTACCCGCGTCAGGGCGTCCGTCATGAAGCCCTCGCAAAGGGTCAGCAGGGAGGCGTAGTCCTGCTCCAGCGCGTCGCCATCGCCGTCGCCGGTGCGCTCCGCCGCCGCCTTCATGGCTGCGGCGGACTCGGCAAAGGCCCTGCGATGGGCATGGACACGGGCCATGCGGCGGTACGGCAACGCACCCGCTCCGGAAATCGCCGTCGCCGCCGTGTAGGCCTCCAGGCTCTGCGCCGGCTTCCCGGAGTTCCAGTAGGCGTCACCGATGGCGACCTGTGCCGCCGCATCTTTGGGGTTGGCCTTCACAGCCTCGGTGTAGGCGGCGATTGCACCGTCCAGGTCGCCGGCGTCCATTAGTGCGTCGGCAAGGAGCCGCCGCAGGTCGCCGTCGCCCGGAGCCATGGCGACGCCTCGGGTCGCCTCGGCCTGGGCGAGTTGCGCATCGCCGCGCTCCCGCAGGGCGATCACCAGGTCTCGACGCAGGCGTCCGTCACGCGGGGAGGCGTCGATGGCGCGGCGCAGGGCCACTACGAGGTTGGCCAGGTCGCCTTGGCGGCGGTATTTGCCCACCAGCACCTCGAACGGGCTCGTCGCGGGCTCGTGCGCCGGTGCGCCGGGGCCGGTGGGCTTGGGCGTCGTCGGCGCCACGGTCTCGGCGGGCTCAGCCTGTTGGGTGCGCGGCGGTGCTCCGGTGATCCGTGTGACGATCGAGGTGACGTGGGCGTTGATGCCCTCCAGCAGCGCACCCTTGCGGTTCTTGGAGCGATAGGGCTGCAGGCCGATGCTGAAGGTGGAACTCCAGCGGCCTTGCGACACGCGCGTCTCCAGGTCGGCCTGGCCTGCCACTCCGTCACGCGTACTCCAGCCGCTCACCATGAGCAGCGCGGCCGCGCCCAGCGTGTCGGCGGCGTTCCGGGCGGCGTCCTGCGTCACCGGCGGCGCGATGCGCGCGGCGGCGATCTTGTTGGCGTCGATGGCGGCCTTGACGGCGGGGTCCGTCGGCTTGAGCATGACGATCTGGTACTTGCCCGCCTCCTGGAGGGCGCGCTGCAGGTAGTAGGTCATGTCGACCGCCTCGGCCTTGGCCGGCCGTACCGCGTCGGTGGCGCAGAGAACCAGGATAGGCTTCGGCTGGGCGGACTGGCCGTGGGCCGGCAGGGCCGTCAGGCATAGGATCAGCGCCGCAAGCGCTCTTGGCATGTTTGGGTCTCCCGGGTCCGCTATCGAATGGCCCGAATGCCGGCCTCGCAGGCCCGAATGCCCTGCTGCGCGGCTTCGGGGCTCTTGCCCGAAGCAAGCTGCTCCTGAAACGCCTTGATCGCCTCGTTGTAGTGCGATACGGCCTTCTCAGCGTCGGGGATGCGCTGGTAGCAGAGGGCGATTTTCTGGTGGATCACCGCTGTGTCGTCGCCGGCGCCGTCGAGGGCGCGAGTGTACTCGCGGGCGGCCTTGGCGAACTGGCCCTGCATCTGCAGGTCCTGCGCGATGGCGCGCCGGGTCTTCGAGTCCATCGCCGCTGTGGAGCCCGCGCCGACCGGTGGGCGGTTCGGGTTGGCGGGCGCAGAGCCACCGGCAGGGGCCACTTCGATGATGATCCTGCCCGGTCCCAGCGGCGCCTGGTTAGAGCCCGCCCTGGCGCCGCCCGGATCGGCAGGTGCGGCACCGTTCTGGCCGGAGTTGCCTGTCTCAGGCGTGAAGAAGGTTTCGCCGCTCCCGTTACGTCCCGTGGGCTGGGTCCTTCCCGAGCCGCCGAGCGGCGGGGGCTGCACACTTGCGGGCGGTACGGCTCGGGTGGAGAAGTCCGCCGGGTCGATGGGCGGGGCCGTGCGCGAGTAGGTGGGTTGCAGTCCGGCGGTCGCCGGGCTCTGCGGCGGCAGGGCGGGGCCCGGCGAGGCCTGCACCGGGGTAGGCGTCGGCGTGGCGGAGGTCTGCACGGGTGCGGCGGGCGGCGTCATGTTCACCCCTGCCGGAGCCGACGCCATCTTGATGGGCTCCCGAACGCGATTCTCGCGCTGCGACGCCTGCCACCAGACCGTGCCGCTCACCACCATCAGCACCAGGAGGCAGGCCGCCACAGCCCAGACCACGGGGCTCATGGGGCCCTCATAGAGCGTCGTGGTGGACGGCTCGCGAGTGGGTACGATGGTTCTTGGGGTTATCTGCGCCACCCCGGCGCGGAGCATCTCCAGCTTCTCCTTATCGTCGAGGCTGTCGGGCTTCAGCCGCAGCACGGCCTCGCGCTCGGCGATGGCCTCGGCGATCTCGCCGCGTTTCTCATGGATGGCGCTGCGCAAGGCGTGGGCATCGACGCTGTCGGGCGTCAGTTCAAGCGACTCCGTGCAGGCCGCGGCCGCCGCCTCATACTCATGGTGCTCGAAGAGGCGCAAGGCGCTCCGATGGAGGGCGTCCGCACGCTCCTTCTTCTGCTCGGGGCTCAGTTCCGGTGGCGGCGCACTAGGCGTCGCCTGCGCGGGTTCGGCCGGCGGGGGCGCGGTCGAGGGCTCCGGCGGCTCCATCGTCCGGCCGCACTGCTTGCAGTAGCGCGCGCTCTCCGGGTTCTTGGTTCCGCAGTCCACGCAGAACATATCGCCTCACTCCTTGGTTCGTGGTCCGTCCAATACTATACTACGTCATTCGTCTCGGACCCGTCTTACGGAGCCGCAACCGGAATTGCCGGCGCCTCGTCGATGACCCAGTCACGCCACACCGGCCCCAGCCCGGCGGCCGCCAGGCGGATCACCCTCGCCGCCTCGGCGGTCGTCACGGGTCGATCCGGCTCGAAGAGCAGTGCTCCTGAGCGGTCGCGCGGGGCCAGCGCATCGAAGAGCAGGGGATCGATGGACCAGTGCCGGAGCGCCCTCGCCGCTTCGGCGAGCGCCGACCCCGGCTGCAGGTCCGGGTAGGCGAGCGTCCCCTCCGGCGCCTGCCAGCCCGTGAACGCCGCCAGCATCTCGGCAAGGCGGCCTCGCGTCAGGGTGTCTGACGGCGCGGCGGACGCGGAACCTCGCAGGGCGCAGCCGGCCCATCGGCGCACGGAATCGGGCGCGTCCGGCTCTCGCAGTAGCCGTCCGCGTAGCCAGTCCAGCAGGCGGACGGCCTCGCCGGCAGTGGCGATCCCCCGCGGCTTCAGGGCGGCTGCCTCCAGCCCGCTCTTCGGCGTGGCCTTGGCCGGGGCAGGGCAGGGCCATGCGCCCCGTGCGGCCATCCACATGACAGGCGCATACCAGAGCGCGCCGCGGTCGAGGTCGGTGAACATATAGGTCAGGCAGGGCTCGCGGAGGCCGCCCGGCGATCCGGCGCCGAGTCGCGCCGGTAGTCGGGGCTCTGGTCCGCGCCGCTTGAGCAGTTCCGCCTGGATCAGCCCCCTGGGCGCCGTGTGCGTGGTGACGCCGTGGCGGATGCAGACCGCCGCCGCCACGCCCGCCGCCGCGCCGAAGTGCATGCGGACCGGCTCCATGCGGTAGGTGCCGTACGCCACATGCGTCGCCGAGATCGCCGTGGGCGTCAGGAGGTTGTCGATGCCGACGGGCGTCATGATGCGAAATGGGATCTGGTGCCACGGCGTGAGCTGCGGCAGGTAGAACTCGCCCTCGCCCATGTCGTCGTCGTCCCAGTTGGTCTTGGGGCGTACGGCGTGGCTGTCCATGGCGTAGTCGCCGATGCCGATGGCGTCGGGCCGCACCAGCTTGCGCGCGTTCAGGATGTCGGTCTCGTCCATCCGCACCGAGGCCTGGAAGCGCCTCGCCTCCCGCACGTAGAGCCCCTGGGTCCAGCCTTCGGTGTCGCGGTAGTCGTCCTCGGATAGCCCGATGTTGCGCTTCCCCTCGGCGGTTTGGATGAAGTAGAGATAGCCGAGGGCGTGCGCCCGGAAACCGGCTTCGATGCGTCGGCGTTCGGCGTACCCGGCGTCGGGGTAGGAGTAGTTCGTGCCCTGCAGGTCGCTGCCGTGGGGGTGCTGGTTGATCTCGTACTTGCGGTTCGGCAGTGTCCCGCTACTGGTGGCCCAGCTGACCTGCCACTTGGGCGCGTGGTCGTACTTAGTAGGGTCGTAGCCGTCGGGCCGTGGGATGGTCCTGTCGGCGCCGGGTCCGAAGTCCTTCACGGTCATCAGGTACGAGTAGGCCTGCAACCGCCGGTCGCCTGCGCCCGTGCTGCCGGGTAGCCGCGAGGCCGAACCCCTGTCGTAGTAGATTACGCCGGCGTGCGGCTCCCGGACCGAACGCGGCTCGCGGCCTACCCGGTATCGAGCGCCGGCCCAGGCCGCCACATCGCCGCACTCCGTGGCGTCCACGACGATCTTCGGCTCGAAGACGCACCGTCTGCCTGTGGCCACGGCCTCGGCGGCGACGCTGGTGATGACGCCGTTCCGCACACTCACTGCCACGGGCCGCACCTCGCGATGGACCTCCAGCCGCGGTTCGGCCCAGATCAGCTCCTTCATGGCCTGGTGCGCCACTCGGGGCTCGTACTTCAGGCCCGTGGACGTTCTGTCGCCGTAGATCTCCTGCACGCGGTGGCGAAACTCCTCGAAGAAGCCCGAGGAGTGGTCCACCGATCGGATATCGCTGGCGCCCAGTCCGTTCACCGACATGCCGCCCAGCCTGCGGGTCTCCTCGACGAGCGCCACGTCGAGGCCGTACCGTGCCGCGACGACGGCCGCTGAGACGCCCGCGGTCGTGGCCCCGACGACCAGCACATCGCATCGCCGCCGCGTGGGCAACGGCGCATGGGTGCGCTCGATGTATGGGCGGCTTGTCGCTGCCGTGGAGCCTACCGGGCGCACCTCGTACCGGTAGGTCGTAGCGGGCGCGGCCCCGGCGTCGAGGAACCGCCCGGCGGCCTCGCTAACGGTGGCGATGACGACGCCGTCGCGCAGAACCTCGACCACGCCGGTGGCGCCCGGCGTCCAGAAGATGCGTACCTCGGCGCCGCTCTGTGCCGCGGCTTCCACAGCCGACGGCGCCGCTCCGGCGCCTGGGGGCCAGGCAAGGGCCGCGATGGCGATGAGATAGGCTCGGATCAACTTGACACCTCCCGCCCGAGATGCGTAGAATCGGTATGCGCCCTGGAGGCGACGCGGCACGCCATGGATTTGTCACACTCCTGCATAGCTATCATACAGACCTCGCCACCCGCAGAGGCGCGGCCGGCCCCGTTCGCGCCTATCGCGGACAATACAGTCCTCTGCTGCTTCTTCAGCAGTGACACGGACCGGGACGCCTTCCTGCGCATATTGCGTGACGCCGCCGGCCAGGGCGCCCGGCTCGCCGACACGCTCGCCCATACGCATGAAGAGGCAGCGGCTGAGTGCGCCGCCCTCTTCGGCTCCGGCGACGAGGTCGAGGCCGTGACCGCCGCCGTCGCCTGGCGCGCGCAGGCCCTGAACCTCGGATATCATACCTACCGCTTCAAGCAGGGGTACGGGCCCTACCGCAGCGCATGCATGATCGCCTTCAAAGAACTGACACCCGCGATCGCCCGTGAGAACCGCGACGCGGCGCTGGCCGTGCTGGGACGCCGCCGTGATCGGTTGGCCGACCAGTTCGGACTGACCGGCGGCGGGACACTATAGGAACAGGCCGTAGCGCGCGTCTCCGTCCAGCGCGCGGCTCCCGGTCGGCGGACGGAGCCGGTGCGTACCGGGCCGTGCGCGGAAGGCGGGCGCCTTGAGACCCACAAGCAGCACTGGACTCTGCGCCCTGGTGGCCTTGCTGGGCGCCGCCGGGACCATGGGAGGCATCGGCCTGCCTCCGGCGCCTCCGGCAGATGTGCGTGCTGCGCTCCCTTCTGCGCCCATCGCACCCGATGCAGCGCGCTGGTGCGTGCCTCCCGCCGGGTCGCGTGCCGGCTCCAGCTGGCGGCTACGTCGCAGCTTCCGCCTGGTGGCCCAACCGCGGCGGGCCCACCTAAAGCTGGAGGCGGCCCGCTCCGTTGAGGTACGCCTCAACGGCTCGCTGGCCTGCCGCGGCTCGGGCCTTACCGAGGTCGAGCTGCCGCCGGCGCTCCTCAGGACGGGAGCCAACGTGCTCACGGCCGAGCTCCGGGCCGGCGGGCCAGTCGCTTTCAGGCTCACCGTTGGGACCGCATCCGGCCGCACAGGCGAGATCGCGTCCGGTCGGAACGAGCGCTCCTCGCTGGAGGCGCCGCCCGGCTGGACGGCCCCCGACTACGATGATAGCGTTTGGCCCTCAACGCGGCTAGGCGGCGTCTGGGATCGTCCGAAGCCCGTCGTTGCTGTTGCTCCTGTCTCCAGGCCGCCGGCGTCCGCGCTACGGCCCCGTGCGGCCGAGGAGGCTACCGACCTGCCGTCGGCGGATATGGATAGCGGCAGGATTATCCGCGCCTGGGAAGCCGGATCCCCGCCTGACCCATCGGGGCGCAAGGGCGAGGCCGGGACCAGGATGTGGCAGGTCACAGGCATACCGAGCCCTCTGGACCTGCGCGTGGTGGCGTCGGCCGGCTTCACGACGCTGCAGTCCGACAGTGACAGCCTCTCGACTGAAGAGAAGCGCCCGGCTGAGTGGGACTACTCGGCCGCCGAGGGGCAGGCCGCGGTGGCAGGCCGTTTTGGCTTCGATTGGAGCTACTACCCGCACTTCGCCTTTCCGCCCCTCTGGTATGATCGCGCCGCCTACACGCCCATCGAGTGCCGTGAGCACAACGAGATCGTCAGGGCCTTCTCACCGTGGGACAGGCGGTTCGGCACATTCGTGAGCCGCGGCTACACGGCTCTGAGCGGCCGATTTCCGGCGTCACGGCTGCAAGCCCTCTGCGTCGGCATCCATGGTGACGGGGGCGAGGCCGGCCTGCCGACGGGTGCGCGCCTTGCCGAGCCAGGACAGCGTGACGACTGGCGCACCCGGTTCGGCAACCTGCATAGCCACGCGGGCTGGTGGTGCGCCGACCCGCAGGCTCGCGCAGCATTCCGGGAGGCGATGCTTCGGAAGTACGGTTCCTTGGCAGCTCTTCGGACCGCCTGGCGCCTGCCCCGCCTGACTGAGGACGAGATCGCATTTCCGGCTTCGCCGGCCGCAACGCGGAGCGGATGGCTCGACTTCGTGGAGTGGTACCTGGGCGGCGTCAGTTCGATGGCGGACTCGGTGCTACGCGTGGCGCGCCGCGCCTATCCCGCCACCGCGCTCATGCTGCCCGCCGGCTCGGGAGGCGATGACCCTCGTGACGGCAGCGACCTGAGTATGTTGGCCAGGGTGGCCGCCAGGCACGGGGCGGCCGTGCGCTCGGCCCATGGCGGGCTCTATCCCTTCGCCCGCAACCAGGCCACGATGCTGGGTCGCCTGGCATCGGCCTGCCGGTTCTACGGCGTCCCGCTGGTCGTTGAGCCCGCCGGCGATGTCACCGCCGACCGGCAGGTGACGCGCGTCTACGAGGCTGTGGCCCAGGGCGCCCAGGGGTTCGTCGACACGCCCTCGTCCATTGCGGCCGGCAGGGAGGTCTACTACCGCTACGGCAAGCACCTGCGAACCGAGAAGCGAGTCGTCGACGTGGCGATGCTCTGGCCTACCACGTCGCGCCTGCTGAAGCCCGATCAGCCCGCAACGCAGGTCTTTGAGCGGGGCTGTGCCATGATCCGGGACATCCTGGACTTCGATACCGTCGATGAGCGGCTGGTGGTCGATGGCGCCCTGAGCCGGTACCGTATGCTCGTCATGTGGGAAGGCCCGGTGTTCAGTGCCGGTACGTTGGCTGCGATTCGCAAGTGGGTGAACGACGGCGGCGTGCTGCTGGCCTACGACTTCGGCAAGGTGGAGACGCCCGAAGGTGACCAGTCCTGGCACCGGGAGATGCTCGGGCACGGCGGGCGCCTGGCCTCCGCGCGGCTGCGTCCGGTGTTCGATCTTCCCGCCGGCCGCGATATGCCCGCGTCGTACCGCATCCCGGTCGGCGATCCGGCATGCTCCAGCTTCCTGGATGGCGACTGGTACCCCGCTGAGCAGGTCGGCCGAGCCGTGCGCCGGTGGACCGGGGCGCAGGCGTCCGTGCATCTGCCGCTCGACGCTCGAAAGCGCTGCCGGATCAGCCTGCGGGCTTCGGTACCGGCAGAGGCCCTTAGCAAGCGTCACAGGGTTCTCGTGAACGGGGTTGAGGTCGGCGCTCTCGACCTCGTGGGCGATCATCTCTACACCTTCATCACGCCTGCCGAAGCTGTCACGGGCCGTACGGTCTCCACCTTGACCATTGAGTCGGAGACCCTCGAACCCTCGGCCGGCGATCTGCGAGCGCTCGGCGTCTGGGTCACGTACATCCAGGTCGACCCTGCGGTCGGTCCGTTGGCCCCCGAACCATCGTCCCTGATGGGACGGATGGAGACCGAGATCGACACTGATCGCCTGAAGGCCGATTGGGCCAAGCCTATGGGGAAGGGCTGGTCGATCTACTTCCCGGGGCGTCGTGCCCAGTTGGCGGGCTACCTCGAGGCCGTGCGCTACCTCTGCTACCACCTCTCCGACCTTGCGCCCGGCACACGCGACGCGATCCCTGTGGACGATGCCTGGGACGGCGTCTACGCCACGCTGATGACCGACAAGGTGCTCTACCTCAACGAGGGCCCGCGTGATGTGCCGCGCACGGTGATCCTCTCGCCGGCCTCGATGGCCGCATGGCCCAACGTTCAGGCGCCGACGGAGAATACGCACCAGCTGACGGTCACAGCCAACAGCATCGTTGGCCTGAACCTGGCGCCGCCCCAGCCTGAGATGCTGCTGGAGTGCGAGGGCTTCCTCGGCTTAGGCGCCCTGAAGCCTTCCGAGGGCGCCGCCTTCAGTCCCGGGCAGGGCGCCACCCACGTCCTGGTGCCGCGCGGCGGATCGGCCTCGACACGCTTCCGGTGCGACGCCGAGGGATCCTACAGGGTACACGTCAGGGCTGTGCGGCGTGGATTGCCGGCGGAAGCAGTGGTGCTCCTCGACGGGCGTCCACTGACGCCGGTAGCCCGCTCTCCGAGGCCGGGGATGCTTACTCGGTGCGCCGGGGCCGTAGAACTGAAGAAGGGCGTCCACAGCCTCACCATCAAGCCGCTGAAGGGCGAGGATGTCCGGGTCGACTACGTCGTGCTCAGCGCCGATCGCACCGTGTCGGGCTACGCCTTCGCCGTGCGGGAGCCGTCGGCACGGCGCTGACGAGCCCCGGGGCGCTTCGCTCGTGCGCCTGACACGCGATGCGGCGGCTGCCCTGCACCTGCAGATGGCCGAGCGGCTCTGGCGCGAGGACCGCTTGGAGCAGGCCGCGGCCGCCATGTCCGCCGCCTTCAGCTCGGGCCTGCCAGCCTCCCACCAGTTCGACCTGCAGCGGATGATCGACGCCGAGCTCGCCACCCGCCGACGCTGTGTCCGCGTGCGCCTATCTGAGGAGCTGGAACTGGAGGCCGCGTCGTTGCAGCCTGCATGGCGGACGGCCGTGGGCGCGGTGGCCTGTCAGGCGATCCGCGACGTGACGCGGGCGCTCGATGTGCGGTGGCCCATGCCCGTCTTGCTCACGCTGGTGCCCGACAGCAGCTGGGTGACCTTCGTGCATGCCCGCTACGGCTACTTCGCGACCCGGTCAGACCGGCTCAAGGTGGTCCTGCCGCCCTCGTCAGCGCAGTTGGGCGGCGTCCTGCGGTCCGCCTGCCTGCATGAGATCGCGCACGCCGGCGTGGCTGTTATGGCCCAGGGACGGGCGCCTCGCTGGCTCGACGAGGGGATCGCCGTCTGGGTCGAGAGCGACAGCCGACCTGCGGGCGACATCGTCGGCGCGTGGCCCCGGTTCGCCTCGGCCGATGCCTTGAGCGGCGCGCTGGAGGGACATGCCATGAGCCTTGACGGGCGCGACGCTGCCATCTGTTACGCGCTTGCCGGCCGCATGGTCCAGACGGAGGCGCTCCGAGGCGGCGTCGCAGCGCTGCAGGGCTGGCTGCTGCGTATCGGCGCCGGGGAGCCGTGGCGCCGGGCCTACGGGCGCGCCTTTCGACGCCCGTTCTGGCGCACGGAGAGGGAGTGGCGCCGCACGCTCCGCGAGGCCCGACGGCGCTGAACGGTGCGGGCGCTTCCCGGTATAGGCGACGGAGTAGGGGCAGGTTGTGCCGACCCGGTGGTCGCGGCTGATGTGCAGGCGCTGGCGCACCAGGCTGACCGCGCCGGCCGAGATCATCCCCGGTACCTGTAGGCCCATCAGCAGGGCGGCGATGGCGGCCTGGCCACCGCTCAACTGCGGCCGCTTGCCCTGATGGAAGTAGCGTCGAACCGCGGGCACGTTCAAGAGAGCCGGCGCCGTGCACCAGACTCCGACTTCCGCGATGCCGAACCACGGTGAGCCGGTGTGAATGGACAGAATGGCCACCAGCGGCGGGTCACCGCCCAGCGCGGCCCGCATCGCCCCCGGACCTCCCGCGGCGGCCAATACATACGCCGTCACGAGGTCGCCGAGAGCCCAGGATGCCACCAGGATGATGCTGTACCGCGACCACCGGGTTCCGCTCACGAGCGCCCAGCAGGCTAGGCAGATGCATGCGGCATTGGCAAGAAGCACCGGTTGGGCCCGCGTGTTGTCCACGGCCAACCAGAGCAGATGATAGGTCGCGGCCAGCATCCATGCGAAGGCCAGCGCCACGACGGCGTTGGCGCCGCCGCGTGCGCTGTCGGCCCCAATGGCACGGGCCTTGGCGGTCGCGTAGATATCGGGCATCAACCGTTGCACCCTCCGACCCTGACGCCCCGCTCGGCGGCGTCGGCGAGGAACTCGTCCTCTGTCAGCACGGCTACGCCCAGTTCGCGCGCTCGGGCCAGCTTGGAGCCGGCGTTCTCGCCGGCAACGACCGCGGTCGTCTGCTTGCTGACGCTTCCGCTGGCACGGCCCCCGTTGAGCTTCACGACGGCCTCGGCCGCCTCTCTGGTGAACCGCTGCAAGGCGCCGGTGAACACGTAGGTCCGTCCCTTGAGGAGTTCGGTCCGCTCCTCGGCGCCGTCCGCCGCAGGCCGCACACCCGCCTCCAGAAGCCGCCGAACCAACTCGGCGTTGACCGGCTCGGTGAACCACGCGGCGGCGCTCTCCGCGGTGATGGCGCCGATCTCGTGGACCTCGGCCATCTCGGCCGCCGTGGCCGCCATGATGCGCCCGAGGGAACCGAAGTGGCCCGCAAGCACCTCCGCGGTGCGTTCGCCGACCTGGCGGATGCCCAGTGCGAAGAGGAACCGGGCCAGCGTGCGCGTGCGCGCGGCTTCGATGCCGGCGACGATGCCGGTGGCCAGCTTATTGCCCATGCGGTCCAGCGGCAGGAGCTGCTCTGCGGTCAGAACGAACAGGTCGGCGGCGTCGCGGATCAGCCCTGCGTCCAGCAACTGGTCAAGGCGCTTGCCGCCCAGCGCCTCGATGTCCATGGCCCCGCGGGAGACGAAGTGCTGCAGCCGCTGCCGCTGCTTCTCGGGGCAGGTCGGGTTGGGGCAGCGGATCACCACCTCGCCCTCGGCGCATGCCGCCTCCGCGCCGCATGAAGGGCACGCTGCCGGCATCACATAGGGTTCCTCCGCGCCGGTCCGTTCGGAGGTCACCACCTCAACGACCTCAGGGATGACCTCGCCCGCACGCTGGATTACCACGGTATCGCCGATGCGTACATCCTTGCGCTGGATCTCGCTGCTGTTGTGCAGCGTTGCGCGGGAGACTATGACGCCGGCCACTGCCACAGGGGTCAGGATGGCCACCGGCGTGAGCGCGCCGGTCATACCGACCTGCACCACGATGTCTTCCACGCGGGTCCGCACCTGCTGCGCCGGGTACTTGTAGGCGATGGCCCATCGGGGGCTTCGGCTCACGGCGCCCAGTTCGGCCTGCACCGCGAAGCTGTCGACCTTCACCACGATGCCGTCGATGTCGTAGTTGAGCCGCCGCCGCTCCTCGTCGAAGCGGTCTACGAAGGACTGCACCTCGGCGATGGTGGAGCAGAGGCCGCGGCTCGGGTTGGTGGGCAGTCCCCAGCGGCTGTAGGTCGCCAGCAACTCATCCTGCGACTGGAATGAGACACCCTCGCACGCGCCGACGGAGTAGAACATGGCCTGCAGGCGGCGGCCTGCCGTGACGAGCGGGTCCTTCTGCCGGAGGGAGCCCGCCGCCGCATTGCGCGGGTTGGCGAACGTGGGTACGCCCTGGGACTCGTTCTCAGCGTTGATCCGTGCGAACTCGTCGTGGGCCATGAAGACCTCGCCGCGCACCTCTATAGCCTCCGCGCGGTCTGCGTCGCCGACAAGGGCCTTGGGGATGCTGTCGATGGTCAGCACGTTGGCTGTCACGTCCTCACCGGCGCTGCCGTCGCCTCGGGTCGCGGCGCGAACCAGGCGGCCACGCTCGTAGGTGAGCGAGATCGAAAGCCCATCCAGCTTCAGCTCGGCCATGTACTCGACGGCGGCCTCGGACGGGAGCGCCAGATGCCGCTTGAGCTTCAGGTCCCACTCGACGAGCTCCTCGGCGCCGAACGCGTTGTCGAGCGAGAGCATGGGGACGCGGTGCACGACGGTCGCAAGCGTCGAGCGTGTCGGCGAGCCCACGCGGGCGGTGGGGGAGTCGTCGCGGCGCAGGTCCGGGAACCGGGCCTCCAGGAGGGCCAGTTCCCGGAACAGCGCGTCGTAGGCCGTGTCGGAGATCGTCGGCTGACTGTCGATGTAGTAGCGCCGGTTGTGTTCGGCGATCTCGGCGCGCAGCGCCTCGGCTCGGGCGCTCGCATCCGGCGGCGTAGCGGGGCGCGGCTCTTGCATGGATGCCTCCAGCCCTGGTGCGACGCCTACCGTGAGCGTCGCAGCGCCAGGTCGGTTACTGATGTCGTATGTACTCTCCCGGCGAACGCGGAACCGGAAACAGCCGGTGGCATATTCGCCGAAAACTGTGTCGTTGCCCGCGCCTTCACGGAGAGCACCGTACCATCGCCGCCGCGGACCTCCCATAGCCCCGACAGGTTCACCTGCGCGGGGATGGGCGAGGCGCCTCCGCCCATGGCCACTGAGGCGTTCACGGTCTGACGCACCGTCAGCCTCCGCGTCGTGCCGCTCCCAATGACAGAGACGAGGGTGCACCGCCACTCTAGCCGGCTCCTGCCCCATCTCGACTGCGCGGACCAGGGGCGCTGCAGACCGACGCCCTGCACTGGAAACGGGACACTGAGCAACGCCGCCACGAGCGGATCCGAGGGATCAAACCGGTGTGCGGCGGTGACGGCGTCAGGCTGCACCGGCCCGCACGGCGGCGCCAGCACGGTCGGCGTGCCGGCCCTCTGCTCGCCCCTGGCGAGGTTGCCTGAGGTCACCATACCGCCCGCCTGCCGTGCCATGACGGTGACGCCCCTGCCCAGGGCCGCTGGCGCTTCCGTCAGCCTCAGCACACCGGAGCGTTGCGAACGGGAGGTCGGGCTGAAAGGCTGCGGGCCGCGCTCCGGAAGCACCGTCAGTGACGTCGATGCCTCGTAGGAGACGCGGCACGCGGCCTTGCCGGAGGCTCTACGCACGGGCGAGGGGATCAGGCTGGGAGCGGCGAGCGTGACGGAGGGTAGCGCAAAGGTGAGGGCCGCCGCGGATGCGACGGCCCGTAGCATTGCCGGCAGGGCTTCAGGCCCCCTTGCCCTTGTCGTCGGGCTCAGGCTTGAGCAGCGTCATCTTCATCTGAACCGTGACCGGGCCGTAGGAGGTGGGCAGGTCCTTGATGGAGCCCTCGGCCTTGGCGATCACGCCGTCGGCGGGGCGCAGCCAGAATGTGAACTCGAAGACCGCCTTGCCGCCCTGATCGTCGGTGTCGGCGCTGGCCAGCTGCTTGACCTTCCAGAGCGTGACGGTCTCCACCGTCTCGGCCGCGACGAAGGTCAGCTTCGGCGTGATCTTCTTGCCCTTGACCGCCGGGTTCACGATCTCAACGGTCCAGGTGTCGCCCGGCTTGACGGCCTTGTCGCTGAGCCTCGGCTCGTTGAGGATCGCCATCAGGTGCTCGATCTCGGGGGCCATCAGGCCCGCTTCGGCGGCGCCGCGCTCGTACTTGATGATCTTGCCGGTCTTGTCGAGGGTCAGGATCGCGTCGGTCTGCGGCGGGATATCCTGCTCCTGGCCGCCGACCACCACCTTGCCGCCCTGGTCGGCGGAGAGGACGATGATGTCGCCGTTGGTCTTCTTGATCTCCTTGACGGAGGTCTTGATGGTTCGGACGGCGGTCACATCGTTGCCCATCATGTTCGCCGCGATCTCGACGCGGTGGCGGACAACATCGCCTTCCTTGTACAGGCGGGCCAGGGTCAACGGGGTGTCATCGGCGCCGGCGGCCCCGAGGCTGAGGATCGCGATGGCGGCCCCGGCAAGGATGGTGCGCTGAAGCATCATGGCTCTCGAACTCCTTGGTTTGCGGCTACTTGCGCCGCTTGGGTGTGGGCTTCGCCTTGGTCTTGGCCGTCGTATCGGCCTTGGCGCTGGGCGGCAGGAGGTTGACATAGATGGCCGCCTGCACGGCGCTCTTCATCTCGGCGGGGGTATCCGGCGTGGCCGGTTCGCCCACCGTCTTTTCGGTGATGTCCGCACTGAGGATCAGGAGGCCCGACGTTACAAGGCCTCGTGCCTTGTCGAAGGTGTATCCTCCGTCGCCCTTGATGACGCCGGTTCGGGTCTTCTTCACAGCCGCGGGGTCGGTGGTCGGCTTCTTCTTCGCGTCGAGCGACTGCTTCACGTCCATGCTGAAGATGGACTTCAGGAAGACAGGCGTCTTCGCGGTGATCTCGGTCGGCAGGGAGAGCCGCTTCGGAAGCTCGGCCTTCAGCTCGTCGGATGCCGGGTACGAGACGACCGGGCGGTACTTGACGGCGACCATCTCGCCGCTGAAGCTCGCCTGGCTTCCCTGGCCGCCCAGGAGTTCACTTGTGTAGGGCCACTGGTCGCCGGGGGCCACCGCATGCTCAGGGAAGACCACCGGGAAGAGGAGGCAGTAGAGCCGCTTGGGATCGACGCCGGGGATCGACACGGCGAAGGGCAGCGGCAGGCCTGGCTTCACGCTGACGACGGCGCCTGACTTGGCGAACCGGACCACCTGATCGAGGACCTTGTGCGCGTCCTCCTCAGGTACGGGGAGGGGGATGCCCGCCATCTCGGCCTCGGCAGTCTCTACTCGCAGCGTCATCTCGGCCGACCCATCGGGCCGTACCGCGGTGGGCGTCGCCTTGTACACGATAGTGAGAACCCCGTCGATCTGCACGGGCTCCGGGTTGTCGAAGAGCGGAATGGCGCCGGTCAGGTGCGCCACCAGGCTGTAGCGCAGTGGCTGTGCGGCCGTCCATCGGTACGCCAATGGGCGCAGCTGGGCCTGCGGCGCGGTCGGACGCGGCAAAGCCCCCAGTGCGAGCAGGTGCATGCAGAGCAGAAGAGCGGGCAAGTGTTCCTCCCGATAGGGAATGACGTCGGCGCTAGGCCAGAGGCTCCAGTTCGCGCAGCAAAGCGGTCATAAAGAGCGTGTTATCCAGGCAGACGTAGCTCAGGGCTCCGCCCATCCGGTAGAAGGTCTTGCAGAACCTCAGGTAGTACGCCGGATGGTCCATGGGTGGTTCTCCGGCCGACCAGTCCCAGTCGCCGCCCTCCTGGATGTCCACCACAACTAGCGAGTGGTCATGGACGATGGCCCCGCCCTGGGCGATCGCCAGGTTGTTCGCCATGGAGAGCGCCTTTTCAAAGATCATCGGCGCCATGACAGAGCTTCCCACGGCCAGGTGGACGCCGCCGGTGAGGCCGCTGACGCTATGCGCGTAGCTCAGGAAGTCGCGCACCGCCCCGCGGCCGATGGCTCCGCCGGTATTCGCCGGGTGCGTGTAGATGATGTCGTAGCCGATACCCGGATGCACGGTGAAGGGGATGTCCAGTTCCCACGCGGCGCACTGGACGCTCGTCTCCTTGCGCCTGTGGCTGATCCTCTGGGCGCCGCCGTCGATGCCCAACTCATGGCAGAGCGTCAGCAGGTCAGCGGCAGCGCCGGCCTTCTCTGCCTCCGAGCGCGATGCCGAGGATGCGGCGGTCGCCGATAGGTCGCGCCGCGACGGGATCACCGCTCCATCCTCGGCGATGAACCGGCCCACGGAGGCGCCGTAGCCCAGTCCGTCGAGGCCGCCGGCAGCCACGGCCATGTTGATGTAGCGTCCGGTCTCGTCCCACGTGCCGAAACAGCCCGCCGCCGTGTTGGCGCGCACGTCCTCCGTGCTCAGGCCGCCCAGCGCGAACTCCCAGTCGTGGATCGATCCCGCGCCGTTGGTGGCGACGTGGGTCAGCCAGCCGCCCTTCATGAGCGCGATGACCACGGGCGAGAGGCCGTTCTTGATCAGGTGCGCGCCGTAGGTGAGCATGACCGGCCTGCCGGCTGCCCGGGCAGCCCGAACCCGATCGGCGCAGGCGGCCACCTGGCGCCCGATCGCGGGCTCGAGCTCCGGCATCGGCGCCGAGGGGCTCACCGAGATGGCGTCGATCTGCAGCTTGTGCTCGCGCGAAGCCAGCGGCAGCATCCGCAGCTGCGATCGGTCCATTCGGGCCATGATGTTGGGCTTACTCTGCATGGATTTGTACCTTGAACGTGCGGATCTCCCAGGGCTTGATCGTGAAGTGGAGGTCGCACCCTTCGTGGGCGACTGGCGCATCGTTTTGCTCGGTCAGGTCGCACTCTGAGGCGGCGGAGATCGGGCGCCGGAACCGGAGCGCGGCCGGGCCTCGGCTACCGTGGGCCTCGTAGACGCGGATGATCACCTCGTCGCTATCCTCGGCCATCTTCACGCTCTCGACGACGACGTTCTCGTTGGACACCGTGAGTAGCGAGCGCGGCGACGGGAGCCGGCCGGCCTTCGCTGTGGTCGGCGTGGCCAGCAGTGGCACGTTGAGTTCCATGCCCGCCCGCACGACGCCCGAGCGCCAGTCGCCGGCGTGGGGGAAGAGCGAGTAGGTGAACTCGTGGGCGCCCAGGTCGGCCTTGGGGTCGGGCCACTCCGGCGATCGAAGCAGCGTGAGGCGGAGGGTGTCGCCCTCCACGTCCCATCCGTACTTGCAGTCGTTCAGCACGGCAACGCCGTACCCGGCTTCGCTCAAGTCTGCCCAGCGCTGGCCGGCCACTTCGAACCGGGCCTCATCCCAGCTGGTGTTGCGGTGCGTAGCTCGCTCGATGGCGCCGAAGGCGATCTCGAACGTGGCGCGGTGCGCGTGCACGTCCACAGGGAAAGCCACCTTCAGCATGGTCTTACGCTCAGCCCACTGGACCGTGGTGGCGAAGTCGATCCGCGGTGTATGGCCGTAGAAGATCGTCCGCTGGACCAGCGATGAGCCGCGGTACCCCAGCGTTCGCCGAAGCACGAGCCGCACGGGGCCCTGCTCCTCGACCTCGGCGGGCCCGTGCTGCTCGAAGCGCCACATGCGCTCGCGGTACGAGAGGTCCACGTCCCAGGCCTCGTCGCGAACCGGCTTGTCCTCGAAGATCTGCAGGTCGTTGGCGACCCGCCCCTCGGGCACGATCTCCCGGGCGCAAGCGAGGTCGTATAGCCTGGTCAGTGAGCCGTCCTGCGCGATCTCGGCGCGGTAGAAGGGCGTCATCACCGTGCCGCCCGCGACCGTGAACGGGCACTCGGCAGGTGAGGAGGAGTCCAGGCCGTAGACGCCATAGCCGCACGACGGTACGCCGCCCGCCACGAAGGTGATACCTTCAGGCCCTGTCTGCGCAGGCCGCTCCTCCCCCTCGGCGTTGACCACTCTGATGCCCGGAGCGGACGCCAGGGCGGCCAGAGCGCCCGTGGCGGGCAGCGTCACCACGTCCGTCCTATCCCAGGATAGCGTGTTGAAGACCACGACGGGAGCGCCGTCCACCTGGGTGTGCACCAGGTTCGCGATGTGCTGCAGCCCGTGCGCCCGGGCTTCCTCGCCCAGCTCGGCGATGCGCTCGTAGTCACGAGCGGAGTCGACGTAAACCTCGTTGATGGAGGACCCGGGGATGATGTCGTGGAACTGGTTCAGCAGGATCAGCTCCCAGCCCTCGCGCATCGCCTCCCTCGGGTACTCAGCGCCGAGGAAGGCGCAGAGCACCGAGAGCATCTCCGCGTCACGGTAAAGAAGCTCGCACTTGCGGTTCCATCGCTTGTTGGCGGCCTGGGTCGTCAGCGTTCCGCGATGGCGCTCGAAGTACATCTCGCCGGCCCAGACGGGCAGGTCGGACGTCGTGGCGGCCACCCGGTCGAAGAAGTCATGGACACGCCCTGTGCGCGCCGCCGGCAGCCCCGGCATGGCGGCGAGGCGCGGCAGCATCTCCAGCATCTCTCGGGTCGGGCCGCCGCCGCCGTCGCCATGGCCGAACGGACAGAGTACTTCGGGGCA
Source organism: uncultured Chthonomonas sp. (assembly GCA_903885605.1). Taxonomy (GTDB): domain Bacteria; phylum Armatimonadota; class Chthonomonadetes; order Chthonomonadales; family CAJBBX01; genus CAJBBX01. The sequence continues at coordinate 58,542 of CAISJD010000077.1, forward strand.
TGCCACCTTGGAGTTGTAGTCGTGCCACTGGTGCATGATCTCGCGCGGCTGCACCTGGGCGTTGTACATGTTCATCCTGTTGTGCACGAGTTGGGTCAGCAGGCGCGAACCGTCGAGCCCTTCCCACCAGAACGTGTTGTAGGGCAGGCGGTTGGTTTCGTTCCAGGCCACCTTGGAGGTCATGAAGGAGTCGATGCCGCTCCGCTTGTAGACCTGCGGCAGGCTCCATGTGTATCCGAAGACATCCGGTAGCCAGCCCACGCGGACCTCGGCGCCCAGTTCGTTGCGGAAGAAGCGCTGGCCGTAGAGGCACTGCCGCACCAGTGACTCGCCGGAGACCACGTTGGTGTCGTTCTCGACCCAGGTTCCGCCGATGGGCTCGAAGCGGCCTTCGGCAACCCGCTCGCGGACGCGCTCGTAGACGGCTGGGAAGTACCGCTTGAGGTAGATAAAGAGCGGCGCCTGGCTGCAGACGAAGTGGTAATCGGGGTACTGGTCCATCAGGGCCATCACGGTGGCGTAGGTGCGGCCCACCTTGCGCATGGTCTCGCGGAGGGGCCAAAGCCAGGCGACGTCGATGTGCGAGTGGCCGGCGAAGAGCATGGAGCCGGGCACCTTGCCGAAGTCGATGGCGTCCAGCCGGCCGCGCAAGCCGGCGCATGCCGCCTCCAGAGACCGGGCGAAGCCGTCCGCCGTGCTGTCGCGGAAGTCCACGCCCTTCAGGCTGTCGCGCATGGCGGTCAGCACGGCTTGCTGCAGGAGGGGATCTGGCAGGACCTCCGCCGCATCGACCAGCGCCTTGCAGTCGAAGTAGGCCGCCTCTATCCGGTCATCGACGGCCACGAGCCGCGCCTCGGCCAGGATGAACGGCTTGCTCCGGTCCTCCGAGACGTAGGAGAGGTAGCCGCCGGTCTTCATCTCGATCTCGAGGGAGTACCGCTCTCCGCCCTCCGCGCATCGAGCCAGGTTAATCTGTCCGCGGTTGTCGTCGATTCCGTGGTATGGCACGCCGTCGATGAGCAGGAGGCCCTCGCCGCCGGTTCGCATCTCCAGGGCCACCCGGCGTCCGCGCCATGCAGCAGGGATCGTGACCTCGCGCCGAAGGAACGCGGTCTGGCCCTCTTTGGCCCAGGCATCGCCGACGTTCAGCGGCGACCAGTCGTCCAGGTCGTCGTACCTCTCCGGACCGAGGTGCAGCGCGTGGCGGACCTGCCAGCCGTCGAGCCGAGACGCGCCGACGACGGCCGCTCGGCCGATCTCCGCGGCGCGATGCCGCATGGTCTCATACAACGTAGCCAATAGCGAACCCTCCCCGGCGGCCATCCCACGCCCGTCGTGCCGGACGAGCCGACGTCCTCACAATATGGTGGCACAAAGGCATGGGTGGGCGGCCACCCGCCGATGCGGCGGCGAGGCTACACGGCCCCGGCGTCCTCGCCGGCGCGGTACTCCTTGAGGAGACGGACCTGCTCCCTGCCCTGCGCCTCAAGCTTCGCCATCCATCCCGCGCGGTAGGGCTCCAGCTCATCCACCAGGGCGCTGACGACGGCGAGGTCGCGGAACCACTTGTGGTCGGACGCGACGATGCGCCACCGCGCGTGCTCGTGCGAGCAGTGGCCCATGGCTTGCTCGTAGGCCTTCTCGTACTTCGGCCAGAGCTTCCTCTCCTCCCAGTCGCCCACGGTGAGCTTCCATGACTTGGTGACGTCGGCCTCCCGCTCCAGCAGGCGCTCCTTCTGCTCTTCGTCGCTGATGTGCAGCATGAACTTCAGGATGATGGCGCCGTTACGGTGCAGCATGCTCTCGAATGCGTTGATTTCGCGGTACCTCTCGCTGCACTCGTCGGCGTCCACCAGGCCGTGGACCCGCACTACCAGCACGTCCTCGTAGTGCGACCGGTTGAAGAGGACGATGCTTCCCCGAGCCGGAGCCTGGGCATGGACGCGCCACAGGTAGTCATGCGCCAACTCCTCCGCGGTAGGCTGCTTGAACGGGGCCACACGGCAACTCTGCGCGTTGATGTGGGTGAGGAGGCGCCGGATGAGGCCGTCCTTGCCCGAGGTGTCGCGGCCCTGAAGCACAATCAGCAGCGAGTGCATTCCCGCGGCGAAGAGCAGGTCCGTCAGCTCGGCGAGCTTGGGACCCAGCGCCTCGAGCCGTTCGGCCGCCTGCTCTTTGCCCAGGCCCGCGTGGAAGCCCGGATCGATCTCAGCGAGCTGCACCGGCTCTCCGTGCCGCACAAGCGTAGTGAGTTCCATGGCGTTGCTCCTTCCTCCCGAAGCGTACCCTGTGAGCTCGCAGACGCGATCGGCGTGGGTCTGACCGCTCAGAGCCGGACCGGGATAGCGCGATCCAGCCGGGCGTCGGTCGGGGTGAGGGTGGCGGTCCAGGCCCAGCACTCCACCCCTGCCGCAGCCGCTGCCCGGACGGCTGCGGCGAAGCGCGGGTCGCGCGCTTCGTTGGGCTCGAGGGCCATCGCGTCCGGCCGCTGTACCACCCAGCAGACGGCGCATCGGAGCCCCTCGGCGGCAAGCTCGGCCAGATGGGCCATATGCCGCGCGCCTCTCTCGGTGACGGCGTCAGGCCATCGTGCGATGCCGTCCTCGACGAGCGTGGCCGACTTCACCTCCACCCAGCAGGGCGCCCCACCGGGTAGCTCCAACCGGAAGTCGAACCGGGTCCGTGGGCCGCCTGCAGCGCCGGGCGGGGGAGTGGCCTCGCGCCGCCAGGCCAGGGCGTCAGCGAAGGGGGCCAGCCGGCGTTCCGCCAACGCCTCCTCGAACAACGCATTGGCCAGCGTGGAGCGCAGTCCCACGAGCGTCCGCTCTGGACCGTGCTCGACCCGCTCGAGGGCATATTGCGTCGAGCCGCCGGTCGGACGCGGCGAGAGGAGCAGGAGCGCACCCGGCAGGAGGAGTTCGCGGAGCCGTCCTGGGTCGGCGCAGTGCACGCGCACCACATCGCCTCCCTCCTCCAGACGCGCCAGAACGAGGAACCGGTTAGGCCTCTCTACAAGCCGCGCCGCCACAGTGATCTCGCTGGTCTTCATGGACCCATCCTTCCTGCACGCCACCAGAAGCGCCCCCTGTGGCGGTACCCTTGTACCCGGCAAGCAGGCATTCCTCGGCATGGCGGGAGGTGCATCTTGGCGAGTTCCACTTCGACGTCAGCAGGACATTGCCCGGCGCATTGGGTCGTCTGGGCCCTGGTGGGCTATTGGACATTGCAGGCTGTGGTCGCACTCCAGTCGGTGCTCATGGCCTTTGCTGCCGCCTGCTTCTTCGCGGCCATCCTCGAGGCGCCTGTTCGAGCCCTGGGACGTCGAGGCCTGCCCAGAACCTCCGCAGTGGCTCTTCTGGCCACGGCATTCGTGTGCAGTGCCATCGCCCTGACATGGGCGTTCGCCAAGCCGATCGCCGATCAGGTGATGGTGGTGGCGCACGATGCTCCACGGTACGGCGCCGCGCTCGAAGCGAAGGCGCAGCAGGTCTCAGATGCCGTCCCGTGGTTGCGCGCGCAAGTCGAGGGCATCGAGATCGGCAAGGCCGTCTCTGCCGTGGGCCGACAGGCCCTGCCCTCGGTGGGCAGGGCTTCGGCCTCCTTCCTATCGTCACTTGTCCTGCTCTTCCTGACCGCCGTGGTAACCCTCTACATCGCCGCCGCGCCGCGTCAGCTTGTGCGGGGGATGGTGATGCTGGCCGCCCCGAGCCGCCGCAGGCTGGTGCTGCGCATCGTTTTCGGCGTGGTGCGGCAGATCGAGACCTGGGCCCGCGCGACCCTCTGGCTGATGGTGCTGATCGGTGTGGTGTGCGGACTGGGCCTCTGGGCCATGGGTGTCCGGTCGCCGCTGTTGTTCGGCATCCTGGCGGGCATCGGTGAGGGCATCCCAACCGTCGGGCCGATCTTCTCAGCCATTCCGCCGATCCTGGTTACGCTGGTTGATGACCCGGGCAAGGCGCTCTGGGTCGGTGTGCTCTACCTTGTGGTCCAGCAGGTCGAGCAGCAGGTCTTCGTTCCGCGCATCATGTCGTCGGCGCTGAAGCTCCATCCGGCGTCGGTGCTCTTCTTCGTGGCGATCATGGGCGCGCTGATGGGCCCTGTCGGCCTGCTCTTCGCCACGCCGCTCTGCGCTTCGGTGAAGGTGGTGTACGACGAGGTCCGCCTGGACGCCGCCCGGCGCCGCATGGCAGAGACTACAGGCTCCAGGGCGTGAGCGGTGGCAGTGTTGACTTCGCCATTCTGGGCGCAGGCGTTGTGGGGCTGACGACGGCACTGGAGCTTCGGCGCAGGCATCCGGGCTGCAGCGTCCGCGTGCTGGAGAAGGAGCCCGCCGCGGGCCTCCATGCCAGCGGGCGCAACAGCGGGGTGCTCCACGCGGGCTTCTACTACACCGCCGATAGCCTGAAGGCGCGCTTCTGCGTCGAGGGGTCGCGCCGGATGCGAGAGTACTGCGCAGACCGCGGCCTGCGGGTGGGGAAGCACGGCAAGCTCGTGGTCGCACGCACCGAGGCCGACCACGCGGGCCTGGACGAACTGCTCCGGCGCGGCGCGGCCAACGGCGTGCGGCTGCGGGCCATCTCCGAGGCGGAGGCTCGTGAGATCGAGCCGAGGGTGCGGACGGCGGGGCGCGCCATATGGTCGCCGGACACGGCGACGGTGGACCCGGCCGAGGTCATGGCCGCGCTGGCCGCTGACTGTACGCGCCAGGGCGTCGAGCTCCGCACGTCAGAGCCTGTCCTCGCGGCCGGGCCGGGCTGGGTCCGGACGCCGGCCGGGCGCATCGACGTCGGCCACATCGTCAACGCGGCGGGCCTCTATGCCGACAGGATTGCCCGGGGTTTCGGCTTCGCCGAGGGCCTGGAGATCATTCCATTCAAGGGGCTCTACCTCTACAGCGACGAGCCGCCGAGCGCGCTTCGTACCAGCATCTATCCGGTGCCGGACCTCCGCAACCCATTCCTGGGCGTTCACTTCACGGTGAACGTGGACGGCCATGCCAAGATCGGCCCCACCGCGATCCCCTGCTTTTGGCGCGAGCAGTACGGTTGGCACGAGCGCTTCCGTGCCGGCGAGCTTGCTGCGGTGGGCGCGGCGGTGGCGCGGCTCTGGCTGGCCGACAGCTTCGGCTTCCGGCGGCTGGCCGCGCAGGAGATGCGCAAGTACAGCCGCAGCGTGCTGGTCGGCCAGGCGGCCGAACTGGCCACGGGTGTCCAGGTGGGCCAGTATCGCCGCTTCGGCCGTCCCGGCATCCGTGCCCAGCTACTCGACCGGAAGCGCGCCCAGCTGATCATGGACTTCCGCGTGGAGGGCGACGAGCGCTCCACGCATGTGCTGAACGCCGTCTCGCCGGCCTTCACCTGCTCCCTGGCCTTCGCCGACCACGTCTGCGACATCGTGGACCGCAGCGCATAGCCCGGCGGAGCTCAGGCGCGGATCATGGTCCCGATGCCCGTGTCCGTGAAGACCTCGATCAGGATGGCGTGGGGCATCCGGCCGTCGATCAGGTGCGCGCGTTCCACGCCGGCCTCCAGCGCCTCGATGCAGGCCTCCAGCTTCGGGATCATCCCCTTGTCGGCGGCGCCCGAAGCCAGCATGGCCCGCGCTTCGGCGGTGTCCATCTCGCTGATGAGGCTGGTCTTGTCGGCGTAGTCGCGGTAGAGGCCATCGACGTCGGTCAGCATGATGAGCTTTCCGGCGCCCACCGCGGCGGCGATCGACCCGGCCGCATGGTCCGCGTTGACGTTGTAGGTGTGCCCGTCCTCGCCGATGGCTACCGATGAGAGCACGGGGATGTAGCCGTTATCGGCCAGCAGGTGGATCAGGTCGGCGTTCACCTTGGTGACTTCGCCGACGAAGCCCAGGTCGCCATGCGGCGATGTCTTTTTGCGCGCCACGAGCAGGTTCGCGTCCTTGCCGCTCAGGCCGACGCCGCGGGCGCCCTGTTGGTTCAGCAGCGCCACGATGCTCTTGTTAGTCTTGCCGGTCAGCGCCATTTCGACGATGTCCATGGTCGTCGCGTCGGTGACCCGCAGTCCGCCCACGAAGGCCGGTTCGTGGCCCATCCGCTTCATGAGCCCGCTGATCTCCGGCCCGCCGCCATGCACCAGCACCGGGCGTATGCCCACGTAGTGGAGCAGTGCGATATCCTGCATGACCTGCGACTTGAGCGTCTCGTCGGTCATCGCATTGCCGCCGTACTTGATGACGACGGTCTTGCCGGCGAAGAGGCGCAGGTAGGGGAGCGCCTCGGTCAGTACGGCAGCTCGTACGGACGCGGGGGTGTCGGTCATGGTTGGTATGGTGCTCATTGGCCCCACCTCCTGAGGACGAACGCCTCGTAGATCGCGAAGCGGTCGCGGGTCTTGATGTCGCCGCCCAGTCCGTGGTCGCCCGTGGGGTCCACCACCAGTTCGACCAACGGGCCCTTGCGCGCCTTGAGCAGCTCGCGGTAGACCTTCACCGTATCCTGGTAGAGGACATTGGTATCCTCCATGCCGTGCAGCAGCATGAGCGGGCCCTTCAGGTTCTTGGCCAGGTGGGTGAGCGAGAAGCGGTCCAGCTCATCCGGCTTGCCGACCTTGGCCGGGCCGATGACGCCGCCCGCGTACCAGTTGTTGTAGTTCTGCCATTCGGTCGGCCCCGCGCCCGCGATGCCCAGTGTGAAGACGTCGCCGGCGGTGTACATGCACATCTGGGTCTGGAAGCCGCCAAACGACCAACCGTGGACGCCCACGCGCTTGGGATCGACGCCGTACTGCTCCGTCAGGTACTTCACCGCGTCTTTCAGGTCCTCGACCTGCGCCTTGCCGGGCTGTTCCCAGTTGGCCGAGCCGAATGCGGCGCCGTAGCCCGAGGAGCCGCGCGGGTCGATCGTTGCGCAGAGGTAGCCATGCTTCCAGGCCATCCACATGGGCCAGAGGTAGCCGTCCGGCCCGGTGGAGCCGTCCTCCACCATCTTGCCCTCGCCGAGAGGCCCGCCGTAGACGTAGACCAGCAACCGGTGCTGGTCGGTCTTCTTCCAGTTCTGCGGCTTGAAGACGAACCCGGAGACGCTCTGGCCGAGGCGGTTCTTGAAGGAGATGAGCTCGGGCGTCAGCTTGCTGACCTGCTGCCAGCCGCCGCCGTGCGAGGAGGTGACCACATCCTCGCGCTTGACGCTCAGGTCCGCCAGGACGCACATCTCACGCGGGCTCGTCCAGGAGACGTGTGTGGCCGCGATCTTGTCGAGCTTGTGCGAGACGGTGATGGATCCGTAGGTACCGTCCCGGCTCGTCAGGCGCGTCATGGCGCCGTCGGCCACGCTCACGCTGTACGCATCCATACGTGCCGGCTGCTCGCGGTTCGAGCGTACGATGAGGGTCTTGCCGTCCTCGGACAGCTTGACCGGGTAGACCTCGAAGTCGCCCTTGGTGAGCTGCGTGGCGACGCCGCCCTGGGGATCGACGATCCAGACGTGCCGGTGGCCGGTCTGCTCCAGCAGGCAGACGAGGCGCCCATCGGGCAGGAACTGCGGGTCCGTGAGGCCCGGCGTCGTATGCTCGCCGTTGTGGATCGACTTGTAGACCGCCGCGACCTGCTTCTTCGCGATGTCTGCGGTGCTGATCTCTAACTCGCGCTTTGTCCGCTTCCAGGTGGCGAACGCGACGCGCTTGGAGTCGGTGGACCAGGGCTTCTCGTGCAGCACCGCCTGGCCCATCTCGTCGCCTGCGGGCCACTTCCATATCTCCCACGGCTTGCCGTCGTTGAAGGGAGTGGCCTTCGGATCATCGACCAGATCCACTATGTAGAGCCGCTGCTCCGAGTTGAACGGGTCGTCGGCTACGTTCCGCCCGGTGGTCTTGGCCTCGGCAAAGCGGTTGCGGTAGGAAATGTAGGTCACCTCGCGGTCCCGGCCCGAGCCCTTGGAGCAGAGCATGAGCGCCTTGGTCTCGTCCGGCGAGATCCACATAGCGTTCATCTTCATGCCGTCGGGCAACTCGGGGTTCAGTTGCACCACGTCGGCGGAGGCGAAGGCCATGCGGTAGAGCCCGCCGCCGCGGTTGAAGGTGAAGCCCTTGTCGTCCTTGGTGTACTCGATGCCGGACTCGCCGTCCTGCGTCCTGGTCACCCGCACCATCCCGGGCTTGCCGATCTCGATGCGGAGGATGTCGCCCTTGTAGGTGAGCAGCATGGTGTCAGAGTGATGCGCCCAGGTGAATTCGCCCACGCCCGTGTAAGTCTTCAGCGGCTCTTTGCGATCCTTCTCCTTCTTCTCGTCCTCCTCCTCAAGCTTGGTGCGCTCGTCGCGGCTCAGGCTTCTGCGGCGGATGTCTTCCGCCTTGTCCTTCTTCAGCTGCTCAATGACCTCCTTGAGCGTCCGGTCGAAGGGGAGGAACTGCTCGGCCGAGGTGAGGCGTGTCGCCTTACGGTCGCGGGTATCGTAGACCCACAGGTCGTAGCCTTTGTCGTCGTAGGCGTTCCACCGATAGGCCACATACCGGTCGTCGTGGGACCAGGCGATGGACTGGGCCGCCTTGCCGAAGAACCACTTCTTCGGGAAGAGGTCATCCAGGCGCATCTCGTCCTGCGCGGCGGTCACCGAGGCGCCCTTGGCGGCCTCCTGGGCACAGGCGGGGGCGGCCGTGACGAGAGTGGCGATGGCCGCCGGTGCGGCGAGGAGCGACAACAGGCGGGTCACATGCATGGTCGGGTGCGTCTCCTGGGTCAGCCTTTGATGCCGGTTACGGCGATGCCCTGAATGAACTGCTTCTGGGTAAAGAAGAAGAGCACGATGATCGGAGCCACGACGATGGTGGAGGCCGCCATCAGCAGGTTCCACTCTGTGCCCCCGTGCTGGCTCTGGTAGAACTGCAGTCCCAGGGAGAGGGTGAATGTCTTCTGGTCCATCAGGTAGACCAGCGGGCCGAGGAAGTCGCGCCAGGTGAACATGAAGTGGAACAGCGCCACGACGGCCAGAGCGGACTTCGCCAGCGGGAGCACCACCTGGCGAAAGATGCCCCACTCGGAGCAGCCATCGATGCGGGCCGCCTCCGAGAGTTCGTTGGGGATCGTCCGGAAAAACTGCCGCAGCAGGAAGATGTTGAAGGCGCTACCGAACCACGCCGGAGCCCAGAGCGGCCGGAATGTGCCGAGCCAACCCAGGCTCTTGAAGAGCCCGTAGAGCGGCACCATGAGGACGGGGAAGGGGACCATCATCGTGGCCAGCGTCACGGCGAATGCTATGTCGCGCCCGGGCCACCGGAGCCTTGCGAAGGCGTAGGCCACCAGTGAGTTGGAGACGACCGTGCCGGTGACGCCCAGCAGGCAGAGTAGGAGTGTGTTCCGGGCGTAGAGGACAAACGGCACGTAGCCCAGCGTGTCGGAGCCGTAGGCAAGCGCCTTGCCGAAGTTGCCCCACTGCGGGTGCGAGGGTACCCACGTCGGTGGGATGCGCATCGTCTCCTGGAGCGGCTTCAGCGCGGTCGTGAACATCCAGGCCAGCGGGAACAGGAACATCAGGGATAGCAGTACCAGTGTCAGATGGACGGGCCAGGCGGCCCAACGCTTCGAATGGGTCATAGCCGTTCCTGCGTGGTGGTCTGCCGGCGAACCGCACCATGGCGGACCGGCGCATCTGCTGCCACCATGACTCTACACTCCATCGGCTCAGATTGCTGCCGGTCGGGCGGGACTTCCTTGCCCTGTAGGCCCAAACTGCTCCGCACCGGCTTCCGCCGTCCGCCCGATACCTTGCCCGGGAGGTCCGTCCATGCTCGTCCGACTGCTCCTCTGCGTTGCCGCGATGGCCTGCCATGCGGGATCATCGGCGCTCGGCCAGGCGACCCCATGGTCGCCTCAGGCCCTGCAACGGCCCGCAGCTTGGACCGAGCGGATGAACGATCCCATCGTCTCCGCCGACCCGTCGGGCTTGCGCGTGACCATCGCGCCGGGGCGCACGTGGGCCATCGCCGCCGCCGGGGGGGTGGTATTGCCTGCACGGTCAGCAGGCGCGGTGGTCCGTGTATCTGAGTTGCACGGCGCCAGGTGGCTCATTCGGCTCTACGGCCGCCTGCGCGGCGCCGACAAGCCTGTCACTGTGGGCCTCTGCGAGGGGCGCGACGATAGCGGCGAGGTGCGGATCGACCTGGACCCGCGCATGGTCGGTGAGCCGCCGGCCGAGGGCGTGATGCTCCAGTTCGGTGTCGAGGGAGAGCCGGGCGGCTCGGCCCTCCTGTCGCACCTCAGCTTCCTGCCCGCGGCCAGGGCGCCAAAGACCGTCGCCGTGCCGGGTCAGCGGCCGATCCACGCCGTGGACCTCATGCCCAACCTGCCCCGGCCCTACAAGATGCTCGACTGGGCAGCCGTCGCCCGTAAGTACGACCGCCTCGTCTTCAACACGGAGGCGCGCGGGGAGCATCTGCCCCTCTGCTGGATCGAGCCATCCGGGACCAACACCGGCAAGCCCTCCTTCGGCCTATCAAGCTATGTCGGTGACGGGCGGGCCGGGAGTAACAGCCACGAAGGCGTCACCTGCATCGGTGCGCTCATGGGCGCCGTGACGGTCGGCATCGACAAGCGCAAAGGGCCGCATGACTTCGTCGCAATGTGCCAGGACCACTTCAACTCGGCCAACGGGGTGAACCTCGTGCTAAACGGCGTCAGCCAGGGAACCGGCGGCTCCTTCTGGTACGAGATGTGGCCGCACATCGCCTTCTACGCGCTCGCCGACCGGTACGCCGCCGACCCTGAGCTGGAGCGCATCCTGCGCACCACAGCCGACCGCTGGGAGGGCGTGGCGCAAGCCCTCTCGCCCGGAGGCAAGCCGAACTTCGACCACACCTCCTACGATGTCATGGCCCGCCGGCCCGTGGACAACGGCCAGTGGCGCGAGCCGGACGCCGCCGCGGGTATGGCCTGGATCCAGTACGCCGCCTACCGACGGCTTCGCGACCCGCGCTACCTGGAGGCCGCCGACCTCTCCATGCGCTTCCTTGCCGAGCGGCGCGACAATCCGTTCTACGAGGTGTTGCTTCCGTGGGGCGCCCTCACGGCGGCGCGGATGAACGCCGAGTTGGGGCGCAGGTACCCCGTGGACAAGCTGATCCAGTGGTCTTTCGGCGTCAGCGAGTGCCGAGGCGGCTGGGGCGTCATCGTCGGCAACTGGTCCGGCTACGACTGCTCTGGGCTCGTGGGTAGCGTGGACAATCGGGGCGGCTACGCGTTCGCCATGAACACCTTCGCACAGGTCGGCGCCCTGGCGCCCATCGCGCGGTACGACACGCGCTACGCCCGCGCCATCGGCAAGTGGGTCCTCAACGCGGCCAACGCCGCACGCCTCTTCTACCCGAGGCAACTGCCGCCGGGGCACGAATCGTCGGCCGGCTGGAAGGGCGACCCGGAAGGCGTCATCGCCTACGAGGGCCTTCGCTACGAGTGGGAGGGGAAGCGGCCTTACGCCACCGGCGACCCGCAGGCCATGAAGTGGGGGCCGAAGACCGACTTGGGCCTCTACGGCTCGTCCTACGTCGGCCTTCTGGGCGGCATCGTCGGTCGGACCAGCGATCCAGCGATCCTGAAGCTCGACCTTCTGGCCACCGACTACTTCCACGCCCCGGCGCACCCGACGTACTTGCTTTACAACCCGAGGCCGCGCGCTACATCCGTGAGCTTCGACCTGCCGACGGGCCGACGAGACGTGTATGATGCGGTCAGCCGGAGGTTCGTGGCTCGGTACGTGGCCGGCAAGGTGCGGGTCACGCTGCCCGCCGACCGGGCGATGGTCCTGGTGTCCTGCCCGGCCGGGGCGAAGATCACGCGCTCGCATGGGAAGGCGCTGGCGGGCGGCGTGGTCATCGACTATGGTCCGCAGCCCTGAGGCCGGTTCCGCCTCGACCACCCCGCGTGCGGGCCTGTGTTACAATGGTCACCACTCCAACGGGACACAGGGTGAGAGCCATGGCCGATTCAGCCGTCAAGCGGGTTGCGATCCTGTCGCCGGGGCTCATCGGCGGCTCCATCGGGCTCGGGTTGGCGGCGCGGACGCCTGGCCTTAGACTGACCTGTTGGGCAAGGCGTGCCGAGTCGTCCGCCGCCGCTGTTGCCCTGGGCGCCGCGCATCAGGTCGCGTCTACTCCGGAGCAGGCGGTGCAGGGGGCCGACGCCGTCTATGTCTGCTGCCCTGTCGGGGCCGTCGGCGACCTGCTGGACCGGATCGCCCCGCACGTGGGTCCGGAGTGCGTCGTGCTCGACGTGGCGGGCGTTAAGGCTCCCGTCCCGGACTGGAGCCGCCGACTGGTCCAGGGCGCCTTCGTCGGGAGCCACCCCATGGCCGGATCCGAGCGCTCCGGCATCGAGTTCGCCCGCGCGGACCTGTACCAGGGCGCTACCTGGGTCTTCACCCCGCTGGAGGGTGACGCGCCGTGGGCGGTCTCCAGGGCTGTCGGCTTGGCCGAGGCGCTGGGGGCGCGTCCACTCATCTGTACCGTTGAGGAGCATGACCGGTGGGCTGCGGCCCTGAGCCACCTGCCGCACCTGCTGGCCTATGCCCTGGCGCAGGTTGCGCAGGATCGCGTGCCGTCGGCCGGGGCGCACATGGCCGGCGGTAGCTACCGCGACGGCTCCCGCGTTGCCGCTTCGTCTCCCGCGGCGTGGACAGAGATCCTCATGGCCAACCGCCGTGAGGCTGCCGATGCCTGTACCGCCGCATCTGTGTGGCTCGCTGAGGCCGCAGCAGCCCTCACGCAGGGCGATGGGGCCGCGCTTGCCGCGCTCCTGGATGCGGCGCATACTGGCCGGCTGGAGGTGGGTCCATGCTAGACATGGTGCGCATCCATCCGTTGCTTCGGCCGTTTGACGCCGACGTGGAGTTGCCCGGCAGCAAGAGCATCACCAATCGCGCGCTTCTCTTGGCCGCCCTCTCCGATGGACGGTGCCGCATCGACCGAGCGCTGGACTCCGACGACGCCCGACGGATGGTGGAGGGGCTGACGTGCCTCGGCTTCGACGTTGAGGCCGATTGGCCCGCCGCTCGGATCATCGTGCAGGGGCGTAGCGGCGAAGTTCCTGCGTCGTCGGCCGAGCTGTTTGTGGGCAACGCGGGCACGGCTGCCCGGTTCCTCGCCGCCGCCTCCGCACTCGCGACCGGCGAGATCCGCCTGGACGGAGTGCCGCGCATGCGGGAGCGGCCCATGGGCGACCTCTTTGAGGCGCTTCGCTCCATGGGCGCCGACGTGCTACCTGAGCAGGGCAGGGATGCGTTGCCGGCCCTGGTGCGCTCCTCCGGAGTGCGCGGCGGCGAGGTCCACATCCGTGCCGGCAGCAGCAGCCAGTTCGTCTCGGCCCTGCTCCTGATCGGTCCCTGCTGCCCGGAGGGGCTCCGCGTTCGGATCGAGGGCCCGCTGGTTTCGGAGCCCTACGTGGCCATGACCCTTGAGATGATACGCCGGTGGGGCGGCTGCGTGGAGGTCGGCGTCTCCGGCGACTATGAAGTTGGGGGCACGTCGGGCTACCGGTCGCGTGAGTGGCTGGTGGAGCCGGATGCGTCGGGCGCCACCTACTTCATGGCTGCCGCGGCGGTGACGGGCGGGCGTGCGCTCATCCGGGGGCTGGGCCGCGACTCGCTACAGGGCGATGTGGCCTTCGCCGACGTCCTGGGGCGGATGGGCTGCACCGTGGAGTGGCTGCCCGAGGGTGTTCAGGTCCGCGGTCCGGAGCGCCTCGGCGGCGTTGAGGTGGACATGAACGGTATTTCGGATACCGTTATGTCGCTGGCCGCCATCGCGCCCTTCGCGTCGGGCCCAGTGAGCATTCGGAACGTGGCGCATATCCGCGGCAAGGAGACCGACCGTATCTCCGCGGTCGTCGCCGAACTGAACCGGCTGGGGGTCGCCGTGGACGAGCTTCCCGACGGGCTCACAATACAGCCGGTCCACGAGCTTCGGCCCGCGCTGGTCCAGACCTACGACGACCACCGCATGGC
>CAISJD010000078.1 GCA_903885605.1 uncultured Chthonomonas sp.
CCCCGCAGCGGCCAGCGGGATGCCCAGGGCGTTGTAGGCCACGGCCCAGAAGAGGTTCTGGCGGATGATGGCGGTCGTGGCTCGCGCCAGGCGGATGGCCGTCGCCACACCCCGCAGGTCACCGCGAACCAGCACCACGTCGGCCGCCTCGGTGGCGATCTCGGTGCCGCCACTGATCGCGATCCCCACGTCGGCCTGGGCGAGTGCCGGGGCGTCGTTCACCCCGTCGCCGACCATGGCCACCGGCACGCCGTCAGCCTGCGCCCTCCTTACTGCATCGGCCTTGCGGCCCGGAAGCACCTGCGCGCGGACGTCGTCAATGCCGCACTGGAGCGCCACCGCCCGTGCGGCGGCTTCGTGGTCACCGGTGAGCATGGCGACGCGCACGCCCAGCCGTCGCAGGTCTGCGACGGCGTCGGCGGCGCCCGGCGCAAGACAGTCGGTAACGGCGATGGCCCCCGCGTGGCGCCCATCCACGGCCACGTGCGCCACGCCGGCTCCGGCGGCCTCCGCCTTTGCGATCTCCTGCTCCAGGCCTTCGTCAAACTCCACTCCCCGCTCAGCGAACCAGCGGCGAGAGCCCACCATGACCCGTCGGTCGCCGACCAACCCCTCCACGCCGGAGCCGGCCTCCGACCTGAAGTCGGCCACGCCCTGCGGCGCCAGGCCCCGAGCCGCGCAATGAGCCACGATTGCCCGCGCTGCCGGATGCTCCGAGGCGGCTTCCAGCGGGCCCGCAAGCGCCAGCAGGGCCTCTGCAGAGGTGTCATCCGGCAGTGCGGAGATGGCCTGCGTCACCGCCATGTCGCCTCGCGTTAAGGTGCCGGTCTTGTCCATCAGCACATGCCCCACGCCGGCGGCCCGCTCGAGAGCCGCGCTATCCTTCACGAGGATGCCTAGCTCCGCGCCACGTCCTCCCGCTACCATCACCGCAGTGGGCGTGGCCAAACCCATGGCGCACGGGCATGCGATAACGAGGACGGCGACGGTCGCCAGCAGGGCCTGGCTGGGCGGATGCCCGGTCAGCATCCATCCGATGCCCGTGAGCAGGGCCGCCGCAGTGACTGCCGGGACAAAGACGGCCGCAGCCCGGTCGGCGACGCGCTGCACTGGAGCCTTGCTGGTCAGCGATTGCTCCACCATGCGGGCGATCTGGGACAGGACGGTATCACGGCCGACCCGGTCGAGCTTGCATACCAGGACGCCGCCCCGGCTGACGGACCCGCCGATCACGCGGTCACCGACGTCCTTTGGCACGGGCGCCGACTCGCCGGTCACCATGCTCTCATCGACCAGCGCGCGCCCGGTATCGACCACGCCGTCCGCCGGAACGCGGTCGCCGGGCCGCACGATGACGCGGTCTCCTGGGGCCAGGTTCTCGCACGGCGTCTCCACCTCGCAGCCGTCGGTGACCACGGAGGCCACACGGGGCCGCAACTCGAGCAGCCTGCGCACCGAGGCCGAAGCCCGCGACCGTGCCGCGCGCTCCAGGACGCGGCCAAGGAGGACCAGCGTGATGATGGTTGCGCTGGTCTCGAAGTAGGAGTGCCCGACACGGGCCGCTACGGTCCAGGCCGAGTAGCCGAACGCCACTGTCGTGCCCAGCGCCACGAGGACGTTCATATCGGCCGCGCCGTGGCGCAACGACCGCCACGCGCCGGAGTAGAAGCCCCAGCCGGCCGCGAACTGCACCGGCGTTGTGGCAGCCATGAGCGCCACCTCCATCCACAGCGGCCTGCCGTGCATCCACGCCATGCTCACCGCCACCACGGGCAGCGAGAGCGCGACCGCCAGTGCGAGGCGCAGACGCAGGACACGCTCGGAACGGCGGGCCTCCCGCTCGGCCGCCCCGGAGTCGGCCTCCTCGGCCCAGGAGCCGTCGAACCCGGCGACCTCCACCGCCTCAAGCAGGGCGCCTCGATCAGATATCTCGGGTTGGTACTCCACCGAGGCGCGCTCTGTAGCGAGGTTCACGCAAGCCGATGTGACCCCCGGCACGCGCTGGAGCTGCGCCTCGAGGCGTGCGACGCAAGCGGCACACTGCAGGCCCTGGATGTCGATGTCAGCTCTCGCCACTGTGCGGTCCCCTCACTCGCTTCTCCAGCGCTGCGGCAGCGTCAGCCGCGCGGCAGAACATCGCCGCCATCAGGCTATCCCATCTCCAGTAGAGGCTACCCACATCGCAAGGTTCGACCTCCGCCACGCCGCGCGACTCGGATCCGGCCGGGATCGGACCAAGCAGAGCCACGAGCCCGACGAAGGCGGGTACCTGGGAGACCTCGTCTGACGAGCTGAGCCGGTACACGCCCAGGCGCTCGACGGCGCAGAGCGTCGAGCCGGTCTCCTCAAGCGTTTCGCGGTAGGCCGCCGCTAGGTCCGTCTCCTCGGGCTCCAGGCGGCCGCTGGGCGTACACCAGCCGCGCGGGACCTGCCCCAGCAGGAAGCGTCCCCGGCGCCACGCGAAGACCACCACGGCAGCCGGTGCGGGCCTATAGACCGGGGCCTCACCCGGCACAAACGTCACGGACCGGCCATCCCACCACGCGCTCGGCAATTGTGTCGTCACTGCGGTCCACCCTGCGGAACCTCGCGGAGGATGCGCCCGACCACAGCCTCTAGCAGCACAGGCCCAAACGCGCGGCTGTCCTCAGACTCCCGCCGGTTGTCGCCCAATGCCACGAGCCGCCCTGCGGGTACCCTCAGGCTACCGGACGGCGCGCCTGCCCGCGGTCGCTCAAACAGGTCGCGAACCGCGGAGTAGGCCGCTGCGTCGGACGGACCGAGGGTGTCGCCGGGCAACGCCGCCACACGCTTCACGAGCGACTCGTTGCCCTGCGTGAACACGATCACGTCGCCCCGGCGCAGGTCCGCGCCCCGTACCGCCGTATCGACGAGTACCACCTGCCCATGGACGAGGCCAGGCGCCATGGACTGGCCGTCCACCACGGTCACGCGGAAGCGGGCCACAAGCAAGACCACGCCAAGGGTCAGCGCGGCAACAAGGACCAGTCGTCTGGCAACACGTGGCATACCGGAACATCCCTCGGGACGAGTTATGGCGTAGAATGGGGAGGCGGCCCCACGCCACCATACCCTACCGCCTCGGGCTTGGGTTCCCTTACCGGAAAGCGCCGCACAGGCAGGAGTTGGCTGAATGACCCACGGGCAGTTGATGGAGTACGCACCCTACGCAGGCCTCATCGGCCTTGTCCTTGCCGTTGCGGCACTGGCCGGCTTCGCGGTATGCCATGCCCGGCTGAGGCGCCTGCGTGCCGCGCTGGCCGAAGCCCTGGGTGAGCCCGGCGCCACGACTATCGAAGAGACCTTGCTCAAGCACACCAGCGCCGTCGCGGAGCTGCGGTCCGATCTGAGCCGCCTGCAGAGGGAGCACTCGGTCCTGAGCGACCGGGCCTCACACGCCATCAGCCATGTCGGCCTGCTGCACTATGACGCCTTCGATGACGTCGGCGGCCAGCAGAGCTACTCCGCAGTGCTGCTCGACGATCACCGCAACGGACTCGCCATCACCTCGATCTTCAGCCGCACCAGCGTACGCGTCTATGCCAAGCGCATCGACGGCGGACAGGCGGCCCAGCCGTTGAGCGACGAAGAGGATGCAGCGTTGCGGCAGGCCGGCGGGAAGTAGCCATGGCCCAACCCGGCGACCAGCCGCCACGCACGAGCCCGGATCGTGCCCACGAACCCGACGATATGCTGCTCATCGCGCGGACCCGTGAAGGCGATCGGACGGCGTTCGACCAGCTGATTCGGCGCCACGAGCGTCGCGTCTACAACCTCGCGTACCGGCTATGCGGCAACCCCGATGATGCCGCCGACGTCGCCGCCGACGCCTTCGTCAGGGTCTACAACTCGCTGGCCAGCTTCCGCGGCGATGCTTCGTTCCTGACCTGGATCTACCGCATCACGACCAACATCTACCTGGACGCCCGGAAGAAGAAGCGGGCGCGTCCGCAGGTCTCCCTGGATGAGCTGGTCGAGATGGACGACTCCGCTATCACACGGCAATACGAGGATCATGCACCCCTGCCGGGCGAAGTCGCCGAGATCAACGAACGCGCCCGTGCCCTGCAGGACGCCGTGAGCCGACTGCCGGACTACCAGCGCGTCATGGTCGTCATGTACCACGTTGAGGGCAAATCGTACGAGGAGATCGCTGCGGCGGCTGGATTGCCCATCGGCACCGTGAAGTCGCGCCTGAACCGGGCCAGGCTGGCGTTGCGAGAGCTACTGAAGGGCCAGATGGAACTCTTCTGAGCCATGGGTCGTCCAAGCCCATAGACGCCGTACGAGCGTCAGGCCGTCAGCCCGAATGGCTGAGGCGCAAAGGCGAGGTCGGACCACTCACATGAGATGCGATAGAGCACTTGAACTGATGTCGACGTACTGCGAAGGCGACCTCGGCGCCGCCCTCTCAGTGCCCTTCAAGGCCCATCTGGCCGATTGCGCCGGTTGCCGCGTTGCGGCCGACGACGTAGCACGGCTGCATCGCGGCCTGAGCGCCCTGCCCCAGGTCGCCGCTCCCGACGCCCTCCGCTCAGAGGTATGGCGGCGCATCGAGGAAGCTGAGCGTCCGGCTGCTCCTGCACGACGGCTCGTTTGGCGCTTCTGGCCGGCGCGGATTGCCGTGGCCGCCGGAGCCGTCCTCATTATCGCGCTGGCGGGCCGCACGGCGTTGCCGGGCGCCTTCCGCTCCGCGGGTTGGACGCACTGGCTAACGGCCGGGCAGATTGCCCCTGTGCGGCCTGGCGCCTCCAACATCCCGTTCACGGCGGGCAGGGCGTCGCTCCAAATCGACAAGGCAGGCATCACGATCTCAGTGCCGGTGACCAATACGTCGAAGTCGCCCGTGGTCTTCTCGGCGTCGGTAGCGCAGGGCGACAGCGCCGATGCGCCGACCGTCACCGTGGCGCCGGGCATGTCAGCGGTCTTGTCCGCCTCGGCAGTCGACACATCGGGGGCTTCCTGGCTCAGCGTCCGCTGGAACCAGGGCAAGGCCTCCGGCCTGGCCGAGTACAGCCCGGACCGAAACCGCTAGGCAGTTCCTCCCGGCCTCGGTTCAGCGCTTGATGGGCGCTTTGGATGCGCTGGTCGGCGTCGGCGGCTTGGGCTTGATGGTCAGCAGCGTAAGCAGACGCCCCCCTGCCCCGTCCTTCTTCAGGTGTGCGGTCACCCACTGTCCCACAGCCAACGTTCCGAGTGGGACATCACGCCCCTCTCTGCGCACGCGAGGGGCGTCGTGCCAGACGGCCTCGTGAGCCTCACGCGACGCACTGACAATCGCGATCTTGCGCGCCGCAACGTCCACCAGCGTCAGGCGGCCTGTCACCGTTGGCCTGGACCTCTCACGCAGTCCCTCGGCGCCTTGCCTGGTGTCCGCCACGCCGACGGCCATGATGCGGCCATTGGGGAGGAGCCTCGGCGCCACCCAGACGCGGCTGCCCGTAGCGAAGTCGGCTGGTTGCGCCGGGCTGCCGGACTTGCGCCAGGACGTCGTGGCGGTCACACGGTAGCGCACCGGCGCGGCGTCTGCCCCCTCCTCAGCCACTAGATCCTCGTCCGTCACCTCCCTCAGTGTCACCTCGGTCACCTGTGCGCGCAGGCGCACGATCCACGCCCAGGAGGCGCGATCAGCGAGGTCGTGGAGGACGTAGGGTTGCGTC
The DNA here is from genome assembly GCA_903885605.1 of uncultured Chthonomonas sp. Classification (GTDB taxonomy): domain Bacteria; phylum Armatimonadota; class Chthonomonadetes; order Chthonomonadales; family CAJBBX01; genus CAJBBX01. The sequence continues at coordinate 5,682 of CAISJD010000078.1, forward strand.
ACAGAGGGGCGGTAGCGGACCGTGACGGCGTCACCGGAAGCGAAGGCGGAGAGGGAGACGGCCTGCTTGGCCTTCAGGATCAAGGTGGCGGGCGCCGTCACGAAGCTGAGCGACCCGCCGGATGCCGTGCGGAGTGTCACCGACTGCCGCTCCTGGTCAACCGAGGCCACGGCTCCCTGCGCCACGTTGCGCGGGGTTTGCGCAACCGCAACGGACCGGCAACCCAGAAGAACGAGCGCCAGCCCGCTTGCCAGACGCCGAGGGGTCACGCCACCATCACGGGCGGCGGCCTCCGCCCTGTCCCGCCTGACCCATCGCCTGTTGTGCGTTCTGCATCAGCTGCCCCACCATCTGCTGGCGCTGGTCGGCCGGAAGGCTGCTCCACATCTGGATGCCTGCCCGCATCATGTTGCCCATGAACTGCGAGCGCGTGCCGGGGTCCATGTTCATGAACATCTGCATGCTCTGCGACATGGCCTGGGCCATCTGCTCGGGGCTCATCTCCATCATCAGGGCCATCTGCTGCTTCTGCAGGTCGAAGAAGCGGTCGGCTGTAGTGGCGCCGCCGGCCGAGGCGCCGGTCGATGTGGCGTAGATGACATAGAGCGGCGTCGTGGTGAACCGTTGCCCCTGAAGCTCATCAGCGAAGTTGGCCGGTACCGGGAAGTCCTTTGAGTAGAGCGTCGCGCGGCGGGTGCGGTTGTTCTCGACCACCAGCCCGGTCTGCTCCAGGACATCGAGCGCCCGAACGGCGGCGCAGAGCTTGTCCGCGGAGGGCACCGCGTTGGCCTCGGCCTGCTGCCGGTACGCCTTGCGCCACGTAGCGCCTTTCATGCCGGCAACCAGGGCGTCCAGGGCCTCCTCAATGCGCGCGGCATTGGGCTCGATCGGCTTGGAGGCGACGGCCAGGAACGGATCGACCACGATGGTGACGTTGAGCCGCTTGCCGAGGCCCTCGGCCACGGACTTGAGCTCCGTGTTGTAGTTGCGCTTCGTCGAGCCCGCGCCGGGGCCCTGTTGCGCAAGAGCCGGCAGCGACAGCGAGAGGGCGCACGCGGCAGCAGCAAACCACCGAGCGACAGCCATTAGCCTGGCCATGTCCATCTCCTTGCCGGACGCATGCCGCCCGGACCGCATCGGTCACGTGAGCGCCGACGCTACTTCAGGACGCGAATACTGACGATCTTGTCGCCCCGCTTGATCTGCTTCACGACGTTCATGCCCTTGCTCACCTTGCCGAAGACGCAGTAGTCGCCGTCGAGCTGATGGTTCGGGCCCAGGTTGATAAACCACTGGCTGTCACCAGTGGCCGAGCGCGGGGCGGAGAGTGCCATGCCCAGAGAACCGGTCTCGTGGGTGCGCGAGTTCACTTCGAATGGGACGTTCTTGCCGGAGCCGCCGGAGCCGATCATGGGGCCGTCGATGCCCTCGGTCTTGGTCTTCGGGTCGCCTGCCTGCACCACAAAGCCCGGCTCCAGACGGTGGATCAGGATGCCGTCGTAGAACTTCCTTCGGCAAAGGTCCACGAGATGCGCCGTGGTCTTGGGGGCATCCTTGGCAAAGAGCTCCAGGGTGACCGTACCACGGTTGGCGATGGTCATCTCTAGCTTTGGGTTGGCCGCCGGGCCGGCCCATGCGGCACAGCCGAAGGTCGCAACCGGCACGGCAACGGCTACGAAACGGAGGAGTGAGTTCATGTGGGCGTTCCTTACTTGGCCGCCAGGTTCGTGATGGCGTCGCCACGCTTGATCCTGGCCGCCACATCAAGGCCGGAGGTCACGACACCGAAGACGCAGTAGTCGCCATCGAGGTTTCGGTTGTCGTTCAGGTTGATGAAGAACTGGCTATCGCCCGTATCAGACTGCGGGCTGGTGAGCGCCATGGCCAGCGTCCCCTTAAGGCACGGTAGCGAGCAAGGCTCGAACTCCAGCGGCTTGCCGGACCCACCGATGCCGAGCGTCAGGAACTCCGGGTCGGATGCATCCATGGCGGCCAAGCGCGGGGACTCAATATCGCGGGTCTTGGGGTCGCCGGCCTGGACGACGAAGCCGGGCTCCACGCGATGGAACTTCACCCCGCGGTAGAAGCCCGACCGGACCAGCTGCATGAACTGCGCCACTGTCTTCGGGGCCGCCTTGGGATAGAGCTCAAGACCGATGTCGCCGCGGCCCTCGACCGTCAGCGTCAACGCAAGGGCGCCCTCTTTGGGCGCTTCCAGCGAAGAGGCCTGCTGGGCCACGCGCTTCTGCTTCATGATCAGGTCCGACTTCTTGGCCGAGACGGCCTGCTCACGGTCCTTCTTGTCCGCCTCCGAGATCATAGGAGACGGGTTCAGGTCCTTCCGGGCGGTGAACACAAAGGAGACGCCCAGAGCGAGGACCACGATGGCGAACACCACGGCTATCGATCGCATGTGTTGTTTCCTGCCGGATCGGGTGATGGGGGGCGAGACGACACATGCCGTCGCCCTTGGTGCGGCTTCGGGATTCTACCCAGTGGGCCGGCGTGAGTCAACGCAGGGGCTCAAGGCGGCTGATCGCGCCGTGCTATACTCTCGGACTCCGGGCGCCGGCGGGGTCAGGACCGCGACTGATATGCCGCCCAACCGCGAAGGAGACCGAAATGCTGGCGCGTCGTATCATCCCCTGCCTTGACGTCAAAGAGGGCCGCGTCGTCAAGGGCGTGAACTTCCTCAACCTGCGCGACGCGGGCGATCCGGTGGAGCTCGCCGCGCAGTACGACGCCATGGGCGCCGACGAGCTCGTCTTTCTGGACATCACCGCCAGCCACGAAAAGCGCGACCTCATCTACGATGTGGCAGCCCGCGTGGCCGAGCAGGTCTTCATCCCCTTCACCGTCGGCGGCGGCATCCGTGAGCCCGAGGACTTTCGGCGCATCCTTAAGGCCGGGGCCGACAAGGTGAGCGTGAACACCGCCGCTGTGCTGCGGCCGGAGCTGGTCACCGAGGCCTCTCGGCAGTTCGGCAGTCAGTGCGTCGTGGTGGCCATGGACCCGAAGCAGACCGGCGTCACGGAGAGCGGCGATCCGAAGTGGGAAGTCTTCATCAACGGCGGCCGCACGCCTACGGGCATCGACGCGCTGGAGTGGGCCATGCGGTGCGAGGAGATGGGTGCGGGCGAAATCCTGCTCACCAGCATGGATCGCGACGGTACGCAGATCGGCTACGACCTGCCCCTGACCGCTGCGGTTGCCCGGCGCGTCGGCATTCCCGTTATCGCGTCCGGCGGCGCCGGGACGCCCCAGCACTGCCTCGAGGCGGTCACCGACGGCCTGGCCGATGCGGCGCTCATCGCGTCCATCGTGCACGACGGAACCTACAGCATCGGCGACATCAAAGCGCATCTGGCCGCACAGGGCGTTTGCGTCCGATAGCGCGAGGCCGGAGCAGGAGCATAGTGTGGCGATTTGGGATGATCTGAAGTACGACGGTACGGGCCTGATCCCGGCGGTGGTGCAGGACAGTGAGAACGGCCAGGTGCTCATGGTGGCCTACATGAACGAGGCCTCCGTACGGATGACGCTTGAGACCCGGCGCGTGACCTTCTGGAGCCGTTCCCGGGGCAAGTTCTGGATCAAGGGCGAGAGCTCGGGCAATGTCCAGCACCTGGTTTCGCTGGCGGTCGACTGCGACAAGGACTGCCTTCTCGTGGCGGTGAGGCAGGAGGGCCCGGCGTGCCACGAGGGCTACCGCTCGTGCTTCTTCCGCGAGGCGACGGCCGATGGCGAGGGCCTGACCGTGGTGGCGGAGCAGCTGAAGACGCCCGAAGAGATCTACGGGGCCAGGCCCGGCGCGTAGGCGCCCGCCGCTCCTTCCCTTGCCGCCTCCGTCGGGTGCGAGGTGGGAAGGAGCGGCGTACGAGCGTGCGGCTACATTCCGTTCAGCATCTCCGCCGCCTCGATCAGGGCCTCCTCGAAAGCCTTGAGCGCCCGATCCACCTCTTCCTCCGTGATGATCACCGGCGGCTCAAAGCGGATGACCTTGGGGTTGTTCAGCGTGTAGGCCGCTACGACGCCCCGGCGGGACATGCCGTTGATCGACAGCTCGCCGTAGTCCTCGACCGCGAACTCCACGCCGATCATCAGGCCCATGCCTCGCACGTCCACCAGCACGTCGGGGTGGGCGGCCTGGATGCGGCGAAGGCCCGTGATCATCTGCTCGCCCCGAGCGCGGGCGCGTTCCACCAGTCCCTCGGACTCAATCGCCTCAAGCGCTGCCAGGCCCGCACGGCAGGCCAGCGGGTTTCCGCCGAAGGTGCTGGTATGCACCAGCGGGTTCTCGCCGAAGGCCTTGTCCCAGATATCCTTCGTCGCCATGACGGCGCCGAGGGGCATCACGCCTCCTCCCAGCGCCTTGGCGAGGGTCATGATGTCCGGTGCGACGCCCCAGTGGTCGCAGGCGAACATGGCCCCCGTGCGCGAGAGGCCGGTCTGGACCTCATCCAGGATGAGCAGGATACCGCGCTCGTCGCAGAGGCGCCGCAGGCCGGGCAGGTAGTCATCCGAGGGGCAGCGGATGCCTCCCTCGCCCTGGATGGGCTCCACGATGACGGCCGCCGTGTTCGGGCCGATGGCGTCTGCCACGGCCTGCACGTCGTCGAAGGGAACATGGACAAAGCCCGGAAGCATGGGATCAAAGGGCTTGCGGAAGAGCTCACGCCCGGTAGCGGCCAGTGAGCCCATGCTCTTGCCGTGGAACGCGCCCACCGTGCAGACGAAGTCGGTCCTGCCCGTGGCGCCGCGTGCGATCTTAATCGCGCCCTCAACCGCCTCGGTGCCGCTGTTGCAGAAGAACGAGTACTGCAGGCCCTTGGGCGCCATGGAGGCCAGTTTCTCGGCCAGCAGCGCCATGGGCTCGTTGAAGAACGTGCGGCAGGAGAGAGGCAGCCGGGTGAGCTGCTCCTGCACCGCCGCTACGACGTGCGGGTGCGAGTGGCCGAGCGTGAAGACGCCGTAGCCTCCCAGGCAATCGAGGTACTCCGCGCCGCTGACGCACCGGACGGTACATCCTGTGGCGCTCTCCTCCACGTCGCCGAAGCCCGCAAACCGCATGACGCTGGCCAGGCCCGGGTTCACGTACTCCTGATACAGGTCGATGACGTGGTTGATCCTGCTCTCGCTATCCATGTCCTATCCTCTCATCGGGCCGCTTGGGCCGGCTCGGCATCGCTATCAACAACGACGTAGAACTCATCCGTGTGCCGCCAGGCCGGAACGCCGAAGACGATGGTCTCCAGGTCGCCGAACGCCCTGTGCGGCGTTCCCGGCTCGATCAGTACGGTGACACCCGGCCGCAACTCCACCACGTCATCGCCCAGTTCCATGGAGCCCGAACCGGAGAGGACGTAGTAGACCTCGGTGCAGTCGCGATGGTAGTGCTTCACTGAGTCGCGAATGTGCGTTACGTGCAGGTTGGCCACAGGCGTGTCGTCAGCGGTGAGCACCCGGGTGCTCTCGCCGCACTTGCTCATCACGACCGGCGCTTCCGCCTTCTCGCGCACCAGATAGCCCATGCGGTCTTTCCTCGCCTCGCCTACGAGCCGGGCTCTGTGCGGCGGCGGCGGACGCCGTCATACAGCGCGGCCAGCCAGATGACGCCGCCGATGATGATGACCTGCCAGTGCGGATGCAGCCCCTTGAGGTCGCAGCCGTTCTGGATGACGGCCATGAGGAACGCTCCGATGATCGTGCCCAGGATCCCGCCCGCGCCGCCGGAGAGGCTGGTGCCGCCGATAACCGTGGCGGCGATGGCCTGAAGCTCCAATCCCACGCCGGCGGTGGGCTGCCCTCCGCCGGTCCGCGCCACATGCACCACCGCCGCCACGCCCGCCAGCAAGCCGCAGAGCGTGAAGACCGTTATCGTCGTACGGTTCAGCGAGATGCCCGAGAGCCGAGCAGCGTCCTTGTTGCCTCCGACGGCGTAGACGCTGCGCCCCCAGGCGGACTTTGCCAACAGCAGGTGGACGCCGACAGCCGCGCCGACCATGAGGACCAGGGGGATCGGAATGCCGGCATCCTGCGTGCGGCTGAAGAGCTGCCCCATGGCGAAGGCCTCGAAGCCCGCAGCCGTGCCGCTGACGTTCGCATCGCCCGAGACGATGAGGGCCAGGCCGTTGGCGATGCCCATGGTGCCCAGCGTAGCGATGAACGCGGGCATTCGGCCAAACGACGTGAGCAGGCCGCTCACGGCGCCGCAGGCGGCTCCTGTGAGGCACGACGCCGCCACGGCAGGCGCCACGCCCCAACCGCGGTCGACCATGAGCCACGCGGCCATGACGCTGGAGAGGGCGAGGATGCGGCCCACGGAGAGGTCGATGTGGCCCGCGATGATCACCGCGGTCTCGCCGAGGGCAAGCACGGCCACGACGGCAGTGGACTGGAAGATCGTGTTCCAGTTCATGCGCGTCATAAAGCCCTGGTCTCGCGCCACAATAGACAGCGCAACCACCATCACCAGCAGAAACGAAAGCGGGGCGAAAACGCCTCCGACTTTGTCCATGACGGTGGAGCGGTTGATGGCCCGAACGTCGTGTTTGGTCAAGGGAGCCCTTCCCGTCGGTAACGGTTACGGGTTTGAGTTTACCGCACGTCACACGCCCTCGAAGGATGTGGGCCGCCAGGCTCGCCGAGGCATGGAGCGACGCATGCAGCATGACCTGATCATCATCGGAGCAGGGCCCGCGGGCTGCTCGGCGGCCCTGGAGGCGCTCTCGCGGAACCTGAGCGTCATCCTCCTCGAGCGCCGCGCCTTGCCGCGCCACAAGACCTGCGGAGGCGGCGTGCCCGTCGCGGCGGCGGCCCTGTTGCCCGAGGTCGACATTGAGCAGGCCTGCGAGGCCCGCCTTCGGTTCATGCGGCATACGTTCCGGTTCGGATCACCCTACTGCTGGCCGGTGAGCGCCGATCCCGAGGATGCCTCGCTGGATGTCCTCAGCGTCACGCGTAGCCGCTTTGACCTCCTGCTGGCTGAGGCCGCGGCGGCCCGAGGCGCCGACCTGCGGACCGAGGCCCGAGCCGTGGCGCTGGAGGAGGGCGCAGAGGGCGTGTCGGTCACCGTGAGCCACTCCGGCTGGCAGGATCGGCTGGCGGCTCGGTACGCGATCTGCGCCGACGGGGCTGTCGGCCCCAGCTCACGCTGGGCAGGACGCACGAACCGCGCGTCGGCGATCGCCATGGAGGTCGAGGTTCCGATTGACTGGCGGTCTGCACCGGAGCTGCTCAGCCGCCAAACGATGCATCTGGAGTTCGGCAGCGTGCCCAACGGGTACGCCTGGGCCTTCCCCAAGGCCGACTGCGTCAACGTCGGCGCAGGCTTCTTCGCGCCGGGCGCCAACGCCCACGGCTCTGCGACGGTCGCCCGGCTGAGGCAGGTCATCGCGGAGACGTGCCGGCATCTGGGGCTCCCGCACGACCCGGCCGCCGCCACGTTCCACAGCCACCCAATACCGCTCTGGCAGGCCGACGCGCCGCTGGTGAGCCGCGGAAGCCGCATCCTGCACGCCGGCGACGCGGCGACGCTGGTGAACCCGCTCTTCGGCGACGGCATCCTGCATGCGCTCCGGAGCGGACGCATGGCCGCGGCGGCGGTAGCGTCCGGCGCCACTTCCGGCTACGCGGCCGATGTGCGGCGAATCTTTGGTGGTCCGTTTTCCGGCGCGCGGCGCATCTCGGGCGTCTTCTACCGTTTTCCGGAGCGCTGTTACCACGCGGGCGTCGTGCGGCCCGGCGCTACCGTGATGGCAGCACGGATGCTGGCCGGTGAAAGCCTCTACGGGCAGGCGTGGGGGAAGGTGCTCGCCCGCCTCCGCTGGACCCGCGGCTGACCTGGACGCGGAGAAGCCCCCGAGGAGCGGCGGTGTGATCCGCACTCCTCGGGGGCTTCGCCGTCAGACTACGGCACCCAGTCCGCCACGAAGACGTTCGTCTTGCGACCGGGGCCGCAGCGATTGGAGCACCATACGAGCTTCTTCCCGTCACGCGAGAACATGGGGAACGAGTCGAACTCCCCGCCACGAGTGACCTGTTCAAGCCCCGTGCCGTCGAGGGCGACCTTGTATAGCTCGAACGTGCGGCCGGCCGGATCGCCGAGATTGGACGAGAAGATGAGACCCTTGCCGTCAGGCGTGAAGTAGGGCGCGAAGTTCGCGGCGCCGGTATGGGTGACCTGCCGCGCCTGCGAGCCGTCGGACCGTGCGACCCAGAGCTCCATCTTGCTGGGCTTCACCAGGTGCTGGGCCAGCAGGTCCAGGTACTCGCGCTTCTCGGCGTCGTTCTGCGGGTACCAGGCGCGCCACGCGATCATCTTGCCGTCGGGCGAGAGGACGGGGCCGCCGTCATACCCCACGGTCCGCGTCAGGCGCTTTACGTTGTTGCCCCGGGTGTCCATCGAGTAGATGTCGATGTCCCCATCGCGCGACGAGGTGAAGACAATCCTCTTGCCGTCAGCAGAGACGGTGGCCTCGGCGTAGTAGGCGGTGGGCTTGCCCGGCTCAACCTTCTTCGGGATGACCGGCGTCAGGCCCGTGCCGTCGATGCGCGCCCGATAGATCGCGTAGTAGGGGTAGACGGGCCAGACGTAGCCCTTGGAGCGGTCCACAGGAGGCGGGGCATCATGGCTATGCCCTTCGGTACTGGCAAAGAGCACCTCCCGGTCGCCCTTCATGAAGAAGGCACAGGTGCAGCGGCCATAGCCGCTGGAGACCATGCGCTCACCGGAGCCGTCCGCGTTCATGATGTAGACGCGGTCGGCCGCGGCGCCGTCGCGCTTGGCCTGGAAGATGATCTTGCTGCCGTCGTTGCTCCAGTAGGCCTCGGCGTTGTCGCCGGCGAAGGTCAGCTGCTTCACGTTGGCGAGGTGCACTTCGGCCGCGTGGCGGGGCACGGCCAGCAGTGTGGAGGAGGCGGGGCGTCCCTGGGCTCCAGCCGCCGCGGCGGCAGCCACTGCCAGAGCCGCATACCCGATGGTTCGCATCTGCATGATGCCTAGTTCCTCGCGCCGGCCAGCGTGACCTTGAGCGTCACGGACTGACCTCCTCGCTTCACGACGACATCCACGGCATCGCCGGCCTTGGCGGACTCAAGGGAGGCCATGTAGTCCTCCATGCTCTTGACGCTCTTGCCCGCAATGGCGGTGATCACGTCGCCGCCCTTCAGGCCGGCCTTTTCGGCAGGGGAGCCGGGCGTGACGCCTGTGATCGCCAGGCCCGAGGTCTCCGCGCCGCCGTAGTCGGGCACGATGCCCATGGTCACGCGGAAGCGCCTGCGGCTGGGCTGCTGGGTCTGTCCGGCCTCCACGTAGTCGGGCCGATCCGCCTTGTCGGCTACGGTGGCGATGCAGCGGGCGGCCAGCTGGGTCACCCGCTCCGCATCGAGGACGTTGATCCGGTCCGCGGTATCGGTGGGTCGATGGTAGTCGGGATGGGTCCCGGTGAAGAAGAAGAGAACAGGCACCTTGCCGGTGTAGAACGACTGGTGGTCGCTGCCGCCGAAGCCGCTGTCGCCCATCTGCATGTTGAAGTAAGCCGTGGTGTTGAACTGGGTCAGCATGGGCTTCCAGGCCGTGGATGTGCCCGCACCCGATACCGACAGGACGTTGTTCTTCATGCGGCCCACCATGTCCATGTTCACCATGGCGATGGTCCGCTCCAGTGGGATGATGGGCTTCCGAACATAGTGGGCCGACCCGAGCAGGCCCTGTTCCTCGCCGGTGAACGCCATGAAAAGGAGCGACCGCTTGGGCTTGGAGGGTAGCGACGTGAAGTGGCCCGCCAGTTCCAGGACGGCCGCGGTGCCCGAGGCGTTATCGTCGGCGCCGGGGTGCATGACTGGCTTGCCGGCGCCGGCCAGCGATCCGCTGCCGCCCGTGCCGAGGTGGTCCATATGGCCGCCGACCACGACGACCTGCTCCTTCAGCGAAGGATCTGAGCCGGGCAGGAGGCCGACGACATTGGCGGTAGCCACGTTGACGCGGGCGGTGTCGGCTTCGAGGGAGATCTTCAGCGGCAGGTCCATGGGCCCGGGCGCAGCGGTCAACTGCTTCCGCAGGTCGGAGAGGCGCTTGCCGGAACCGGACAGCCAACGCTCGGCAACGCCCTCGCTAACGGTCGCGACAGGGATGCCCACATCGGCGCCGCGCTCGGAGAGCATGGTCAGAGCCTGCCCCTTGGCTGCCACGATGATCAGCGCGACAGCGCCTCGATCACGCGCGGCCTGAGCCTTCCGCCGAAGGCCGCCCGCCATGTTCTGCAGCGTCGTGGGGTTGGCTACGGGCACGCCGGCGAACGCCACGACCACTTTGCCCTTCACATCGAAGTCGCCGTAGTCGTCGCGGTCGGGGTCGATGGCCTTCACCCCGTAGCCCACGAAGGCGACCGCGCCTTCGGCTAGGCCCGACCCGGACGCCGCATACGGCATCCAGTCATTGCCGACGTGCAGGGAGCTCTTCTTGCCGGCCACAACCGCCGACAGGGCGCACTTCGGGCCGGGCTTGACGCCGACCGGGAAGTCGAATGGCTGGAAGTAGCCGGAGCCGTCCATGGCCGCCTTGCTGTCGAACTGCCGGGACGTGCCCACGGGCTTCAGTCCGAGGCGGCGGAACTCGGAGGCGATCCACCGCGCGGCCTTCTCGTTGCCGCGCTCACCGGTGCGACGGCCGGCGTATAGAGGCGAAGCAAGGCGCTGGATCATGGTGGCGATCCTATCGCCCGACACGTCGGCCGAAACCGGAACCTGCAGGACGGCGGCGCCGCAGAGGGCGGTGGCTGCCAGGGCGATGCGCCCGGTCGTTCTCAAGGCTCTTCTCCCTTGCGCATCCAGTCGGGCCAGGCGGCCAGATCCTCGCGGACCGGATGGGCGGTCATGTCAAGCTGAAGGGGCGTCACGGAGATCATCCCGGCCTCTACGGCCCCTACGTCTGTGTCGATGGGCTGGACACCGTCCTCTACGCTACCGGAGAGCCAGTAGTACTCCCGGCCGGCAGGATCGTGGCGGCGGACGATCCGGTCGATATACTCGCGCCTGCCCTGCCGCGTGATGACGATCTCCCCGAGTTGAGAAGGGTCGAGACTGGGGACATTCACGTTCAGCAGCACATTGGCCGGCAGGCCTTGCCGCATCACGGCTCGCACCACGCGGGCCGCAACCGGACCTGCTCCGTCATACCGACGGGGCGCCGGCCCCGAGACCGAGACAGCGATGGCCGTGAGGCCGAGGATGGCGCCCTCCATGGCGGCCATGACGGTGCCGCTGTAGGTAAGGTCCCATCCAAGGTTGGCGCCGTCGTTAATGCCCGAGACGAGCAGGTCGGCGCGGCCGTCCATGACCACCTCGAAGCCGAGGCTCACGCAGTCGCTGGGAGTGCCGCTGGAGCACCATGCGCGCGAGCCGTCGGCCAATGTCGTCTCCGCGAGCCTTAGCGGCTTATGGAGGGTGACGGCGTGGCCGGCGGCGCTTCGCGGCCGCTCCGGAGCAACCACAAACAACTCGCCGAGCCCCTCCAGCGAACGCTTCAGGGCAAGCATACCGGGCGCGTGGACGCCGTCATCGTTGGTCAGGAGGATGCGCATGAGGCGCATTATACCTATGGGCTCAGTGGGTAGCCGGGCGCTGCTGCGCCTCGCGGTAGGCCCGCATCGAGAAGTGCTGGAACGTCAGGCCCACCAGCATGATGGCCAGGCAGAGCCAGAAGAGCCGGCCCCAGGCGCCGCCCAGAAGGTGGAGGATCGGGAAGGTCAGCAACGGTGCGATGGTCCCCCGCAAGCCGAAGAGCGTCGAGTGGACGGCCTGGTACTGCGCGGCGCGGCCGGGCTCGGCGAACATGAGCGTCGTGTTCAGGTACCCGAGGTCGATCCCGGACATGGAGACGCCGCCCGCGATGGCCGCGGCGTAGAGCCACACCAACGAAGGCGCCAGCGCGTAGGCGAGGGCCGTCAGGCAGTTGATGCCCACCGCCACCAGAACCGTCAGCAGCGACCCGCGCCGGTCCATGAACCAGCCCCAGAAGAAGAGGCTCAGGAGCGACATGATACTGGTCAGGTTCTGCATCGTGGCGATCTGGGTCGGCGTGATGTGGAACCGGTCCACCTGCACAGCGTACTGCGCGGGCATCTGGAGCAGGTTGCCGAAGCCGGCCAGGAAGACGCTGACGCAGAACCAGCGGTAGCCTGTGTTGCGGGCCAGGATGCCGAACGACTCTCCGACGAAGCGGCCCACACTGGGCAGCGCCACGTCGGCCGGCGACGGAGGCAGCTTGATGCGGGCGAACGCCACCGCCGTGCCCAGGCCGAAGACGCCGCCGATCGCGAACATCCAGCGGAAGTCGAGGCCGCCGAACTCCTGCCAGTGGCCCATAATGCGCGCGGTGATCAGCATGGAGCCGAACATCCCCACCCGCACGAGGCTCATCAGGCGGCCCCGCAGGTGATCCGGGTAAATCTCCTTCATGATCGCCGTGTAGGCAGGCGCCGAAACGGAGAAGATGATCGGGATCACGCAGAGGAGGAGGATGTACGCCTCGCGGCCATGCTCCCCGCGGACGAGCAGGGGCGTCAGCATGAAGAGCCCGCGCGAGATCGCCCACGTCAGCGAGACGAAGGGCAGCTTGGATCGACCCTCCATCTGGCGCGCCCAGAGGATGGCGAACAGGTAGCCCGCCGCCGGCGCCGCCGTGGCTAGGCCCATCTGGAAACCCGTGGAGCGGAGCTCCCCGCGGGCGATCTGCAGGGCGAAGGTCCAGATGCACCCCTGGTAGATGCCGGAGAAGATCCCGGCGGCGACATCGCAGAGCCAGTTGTGGCGCACCACCGGATCAGTGGTAGCCGGTAGCCCGAAGCGTAGCGTCCGAAGGGAGGCCGATAGGTTGGGCAGTCTGGACAAGGGGCGGTAGGGCCTTCCCGGGCCAAAGAGAGCCCTGCGCGGAGTGGAGCAGGCAACCGGTGCACCTCGGTTCCGCGCGTTCGCCATTACATTGGCCATGACGACGGCCGACTCCTTCCGGCAGAGGCGCGGGCCGCCCGCTTTGGTCCGGCGGCAGGCACCCGCCAGGCCATTCATCGCCTATACTTAAGCGTTGGGCCCGCATCGGCAACCCTGGCGGTGCCATCAACCGTGACACGGAGGAGACGGACGTTGACAGACACCCCTGAAAGCTGGACCGGCGAAACCACCCTGCAGGCCAGGTGCTCACGGAAGGACCTAACTGACGGCGTGCAGACCGCAGCGCGAGCCGTGAGCGGGCACCATCCGTTGCCCATGCTCAAGAACCTCATGGTCACATCGGAGGGCATGGAGAGCCTGCGCGTCCTCGGCTCCGACATCGACCTCAGCATATCGCTGTCGATCCCCGCCAGCATCAGCTCGCCTGGAGCGCTCAGCGTTCCGGCCAAGCTCTTTGCCGAGCTTCTTGGATCGCTGAACGACGAGTCGATCCAGCTGCGCAACGACCGCAGCCACTCCACCCACGTCATCGCGGGCCATGGCTCCTACCGGCTCGTGGGATTGCCGCCGGAGGACTACCCGCCGCTGCCCGAGCTGGGCGACGCGGTGGAGGTCTCCATTCCGCAGGGCGCGCTCCGGTCGATGATCCGCCAGACGGCCTTCGCGGCGTCGAGCGATGAGACCCGGCCGATCCTCACGGGCGTCCTGATGGATGTCACCGCCGATACCGTCACGCTGGTTGCCACCGACACACACCGGCTGGCGGTTCGCCGCCTGTCTGTCGAGCAGGCCACCGGCGCGGCCAAAGCGATCATCCCGGCGCGCGCCATGAACGAGCTACTGCGCGTGCTGACCGACGGGCCTGAGCCCGTGCAGATTTACGTCAGCGCATCGCAGGCGCTGTTCCGCCTTCCCAGCGGCCTGGGCGTCCAGACGCGGCTGATCGAGGGGCAGTACCCCAACTACCAGCGCGTCGTGCCCCAGGAGAGCGGCAGGCAGGTGATGCTCTGCACCCAGCCGCTCCTCGCCGCCGCCAAGCGCGCGGCCATCATCGCCAGGACCAACGCCGACCGGATGGTTCTGACGACCGGCGAGGGGGTGGTCACGATCGTGGCCGAGGCCCAGGACGAAGGCAAGACACAAGAGGACGTGGAGGCGACCTGCCAGGGCGAGTCGCTGCAGATCGCGTTCAACGCCAAGTTCATCGCCGAGGCGCTTGGCGTTATCGATGCCGAAGGCATCTACCTCGATCTGACCGATTCGCTGAAGCCCGCCGTGCTGCGCCCGGTGCAGCCCGACGCCGGGCCGAACGATACGTACCTCTGCGTGCTCATGCCCATGCAGCTTACGTAGCGCTCCGCGGCAAGTGGCCCGAGGGCCGCCCGGCGCCCTGTGCGTCGGCGGCCCTTATTAACGTGTGGTAGCCGGAACCCGCCCGGACAAGCTGCCGTATGGTATCCTAATGCCGACCAATGAGGTCGGAGACCTGCACAGTCGGTAACCCCGGCGACGGGCGGACAGGAACGATCACGTGCTTGGCCTATCGAAAAAGAGCGACTACGCGCTGCTGGCACTCTCCTACCTGGCCACCAACGGCGAGAGCCGAACGGTGCGCACACGGGAGATCGCCGAGAGGTTCGCCATTCCGGCGGAGCTCCTGGCGAAGGTCATGCAGCGGCTGGCCAAGATGGGTTGGCTCGCCTCGTCTCCCGGCCCCTCCGGCGGCTACACGCTGGCTGTCAGCGACACAAGCATCACGGTCGGCGATGTGGTCCGCGCCGTGGACGGCGGATCAGCCCTAACCCAGTGCATGCACTCCCCCGAGGGCTCCGACTGCGAGCAGTGGGCCAACTGCACCATCCGCGGTCCCCTGGGCTTCGTGAACGAGCGCGTCCAGGACGTGCTCAACCATATTCCCATCCGTGACATTCGCGAGCGAGCGACGCCTGCATCGGCCGAGTCCGAGTTGGTGTCGATCGTCGTGCCCGATCATTCCGCTCCCGCCGCCGTTCGTGCCGGCGCGAGCCGGTCCCACAACGAAGGCGACACGCCATGAGCGCAACCCAAGAGACAATCGAGCTTCTCGCAACTCAAGAGTATAAATATGGCTTCGTTACAGATATCGACGCCGACACGGTGCCGATAGGCCTGAGCGAAGAGGTCATCCGTATCATCTCGGCCAAGAAGAACGAGCCCGACTGGCTGCTCGAGTTCCGGCTGAAGGCCTACCGGAAGTGGCTGACCATGGCCGAGCCCCGGTGGCCGAACGTCTCCTATGACCCCATCGACTACCAGTCCATCAGCTACTACAGCGCGCCGAAGTCCAAGGACGACGCACCCAAGAGCCTGGATGAGGTCGACCCGGAGCTTCGGCGCACGTTCGACCGGCTGGGCATCCCGCTGGATGAGCAGAAGGCGCTTGCGGGGATCGCGGTGGATGCCGTCTTTGACAGCGTCTCCGTTGCGACGACCTACAAGACGAAGCTTAAGGAGATGGGCATCATCTTCGGCTCCTTCTCCGAGGCGGTGCAGGAGCATCCCGAGCTGGTGCGGCAGTACCTCGGCTCGGTGGTCCCCTACTCCGACAACTACTTCTCCGCGCTCAACTCGGCGGTCTTCACCGACGGCTCGTTCTGCTACATCCCCAAGGGCGTTCGCTGCCCCATGGAGCTCTCCACCTACTTCCGCATCAACGCCCAGAACACAGGCCAGTTCGAGCGGACCCTGCTGGTGGCCGACGAGGGCGCCACGGTCAGCTACCTGGAGGGATGCACCGCCCCCAGACGCGACGAGAACCAGCTCCACGCCGCCGTTGTGGAGCTCGTGGCGCTGGACAACGCCACGATCAAGTACTCCACGGTGCAGAACTGGTACCCCGGCGACAAGGACGGCAAGGGCGGCATCTACAACTTCGTCACCAAGCGCGGCCGTTGCGGCAACAGCAGCAAGATCACCTGGACGCAGGTTGAGACCGGCTCGGCGATCACCTGGAAGTACCCGAGCTGCATCCTGCAGGGCGACAACTCCGTGGGCGAGTTCTACTCGGTCGCGGTGACCAACAACCGCCAACAGGCCGACACCGGCACCAAGATGGTGCATATCGGCAAGAACACGAAGAGCACCATCGTCAGCAAGGGCATCTCGGCCGGACGGGGGCAGAACACCTATCGCGGCCTTGTCCGCGTGAACCCGGGAGCCACCGGCGCCCGCAACTACTCGCAGTGCGACTCGCTGCTCATCGGCGACCGGTGCGGCGCGCACACCTTCCCGTACATCGACGTCCGCACGCCGCACGCCCAGGTCGAGCACGAGGCATCCACGTCGAAGATCGGCGAGGACCAGATCTTCTACTGCCGCCAGCGGGGCCTCTCCAGCGAGGACGCCGTGAACATGATCGTCAGCGGCTTCTGCAAGGAGGTCTTCCGCGAACTGCCGATGGAGTTCGCAGTGGAGGCGCAGAAACTGCTGGGCATCAGCCTCGAAGGCAGCGTAGGCTGACGCGACCGCCGCACCTCATGTCTCAGGAGATTGGAATGCTCGAAATCCGTGACCTACATGCCTCCGTGGGGGGCAATGAAATACTGCGCGGCATCAGCCTCAGCGTTAAGCCGGGCGAAGTGCACGCCATCATGGGGCCGAACGGCTCCGGCAAGAGCACCCTGGCCCGCGTACTGGCCGGCCACCCGGACTACGAGGTCACGGGCGGCGAAGTGACGTACCGCGGCGAGGACCTGCTGGACCTGGAGGCCGAGGTCCGCGCCCAGAGGGGCATCTTCCTCGCCTTCCAGTACCCGGTCGAGATACCAGGCGTGAACAACTCCTACTTCCTGAAGGCCGCACTGAACGCCGTGCGCAAGGCCCGCGGGGAGGAGGAACTGGATGCCGTCGACTTCCTTGCGCTGATCAGGCAGAAGGCCAAGTTGCTGGACCTGGACACAGCCCTGCTGAGCCGGCCTGTGAACGAGGGCTTCTCCGGAGGCGAGAAGAAGCGCAACGAGATCTTCCACATGGCGGTGCTGGAGCCGATGCTCTCCGTGCTGGACGAGACCGACTCGGGCCTCGACATCGACGCATTGAGGATCGTCGCCAACGGCGTCAACGCCCTGCGTTCGCCGGAGCGTGCCTCGATCGTGGTGACGCACTATCAGCGGCTCCTGAACTACATCGTGCCGGACTTCGTGCATGTGCTCTCCGACGGCCGGATCATCCGGTCCGGCGGCAAGGAGCTGGCGCTGGAGCTTGAAGACAAGGGCTACGCCTGGCTCGATGAGCCGGGCCACGCCTGAGGAGCGCGCAATGGAAAGCAGCAACGCGCTCCGCGCGTTTGAGGCGATGCTGGAACAGACCGAGTCGGCTCGGGCATCGGAGCCCGGCTGGCTGGCCGAAGCCCGCCGCGCCGGCCTGGAGGCCTTCCGCCTGCAGGGCATACCGACCACCGGTCACGAGGAGTGGCGCTCCACGCCCCTGACGGCGCAGGCGGCCACTGCCTATGTTGCCGCCCCGGCATCGGTAGGGACGGCGCCGACGGCGGAGGGCCCGCTGGGCGGCCTGGGCGCCAACCGGATCGAGATCATCAATGGGGCGCCGATCCTGCCCGGCGGCAGGCGACAGGTCCAGGGCGTCTCCGCCTTCCTGCTCTCGGCCGCCACTCCCGAGGAGCAGGCGCAGGCCATGCGCCGGCTGGGCAAGAGCTACTCGCTGAACAGCCATCCGTTCGCCGCGCTTAACCTCGCGTTGCACGGCGACGCCCTGGTATTGCATGTGAGCGGCGACGCGGCCGAGCCCCTCCACATCCGCCACTGCGCCATGCCCGGCGACCAGCCATGTGCCACAGCTTCGCGCGTCCTCGTAGTGGCGGAACCCAACTCGCGAGCCGCCGTCGTCGAGACCTTCGAAGGGCCCGACGGGAGCACCTACCTGACCAATGCCGTGATCGAGTTCTGGCTGGGCGATGGCGCCGCCATAGAGCA
>CAISJD010000079.1 GCA_903885605.1 uncultured Chthonomonas sp.
GAGCAGGCGCCCGCCCTGTGCGCCGCGCTGGCGGCGGGGAGCGGCGGTCCGGACTGCGACGCCATGGAGCAGGCGCTCACGGCCGTCGCGGGCCGGGCGGGCGACCTCGACGCCGCTTCGGGGCCGCCCGCCGACGCCTTGGCGCGGGCCACACCGGCGGGCAGGGCCTCCCTCCTGCGCGTGCTGGGCAGCATCGGCAGCGGCCGCGCCCTGCAGGCCGTGCGGGCGACGCTTGCCGGGCCAGACACGGCATCCCGAGCCGATGCGGCGGATGTCCTCTGCACGTGGCCCAACGAGGCGGCCGCGCCCGATATGCTCGCGCTGGCGCAGGGCACGGGTAGTCCCGCCGAGCGGACCAAGGCGCTCCGGGGCATCCTGCGGCTGGCGGCCGTGGCGGAGGTCCCGGCGGAGCGGCGTCTGGCCCTCTGCGCCCAGGGCGCGCCGCTGGTCCAGCGCGACCCCGAGCGCCGGATGCTGCTCAGCGCGCTGGCCGGCATCGCGGCGTGGCCCGCGCTGGAACTGGCGCTTCCCATGCTGGAGAGCCCCGGCGTGAAGGAAGAGGCCTGCGCTACGGTGGTCGCCATCGCGGCGGGTCTGGCCGACGGGCCGGGCGGCGCCAAGCTGACGCAGCCGCTGGCGCGGGTGATCGCCGCCGCCCCGGCGCAGGCCACCGCCGAGAAGGCTCGGGCCTTGGTGGAGAAGGTGCGGCAATACCGGTAGCCGGGCCGTCCAAGACAACGGCGTCAACCCCGTCCATGACGTCAAACGGCTTTGACGTTGTTGACAGGGTTGACGGGGTTGGCCTTGTCGTCGGTTAGCGGGGTCGGTCCTGGCCGAGGAGGAGCAGGCGCGTGTCGCCCTTCTTCAGGTTGAGGCGGAGCTCCGCGCCCTTGCCCAGGGGCGCTCCCGTGAGGGCGTCGCGCATGGACGACGCTCGGGGGAGGCGTAGCCGGACGGGGCCGTCCTGCGTGGCGTGGAGGCCCACCACGGGGCCGCTGGCGGCGACGAGGCAGTCGGTCGTCGTGTAGAGGTGCGCGCCCGCCGCCCGGGCCGCCAGCCGGAGCAGCTCCGTGGAGAGGCCCGGCACGCCGCAGAAGAGCGAAGCGCCCCCCTTGTCGCGGCGCAGGGCGATGGCGACCGAGCCGTCGGGGTAGGTGGCCAGCGCCTCGCCGGGGCGCACGTCGGCGGCGTGGAAGAGGGGCTTCACCGGCTTGGCGACGCCGAACGGCTGCGTCAGGCCCAGCCGCTTGCCCGCGGCGGTGGGGGTCGCTATGGCCTGTCCAGGCGAGCAGGGCTCCAGCCGGAAGCCCGTGAGCGCTCGCATGGCGTCCGGCGACGGACCCGCGTCGTCGAACGCGCCGGGGGCGTAGCACCAGAGCCGCACGGCGCCCGCCGTGGCCTTGCCGAGGCCGGCCCGCTGCTTCGCGGTGAGCCGCCAGGCGTTGAGCAGCACGGTGAGCCGCGCCTTCACCTTGCCCGCGGCCACATCGTCCAGCAGGTACTGGCCGAAGGGCGCGCCCATGCGGCCCAGCGCGTGGCGGGCCGAGTAGATGGCCGGGTTCAGGGCGTCCATGGCCCAGGGAGCGGCCAGCATCTGGGATCGCTCGTCGAGCACGGCGGCCACCTGCGGGCGGAAGGCGATGGGCGCACGCAGGAAGGGCGCGTCGATGGCGGCGAGCTGCTTGTTCAGCCGCCACATGCCCGGGTCGTCGTACCAGCCGGCCATGCCCAGGTCCATCCACCAGGTGCCGAAGTTGCGGGTGGCCTCGTTCGCCACGTTCCGGGCGAGGACGCTGTAACTGGCCTCGGGCGTGGGCGTTCGGGCGATGGCGTCCGGGCCGTCGGGGCTCATGTGGGTGCGCGTGTCGTCCTCCTGCAGCCACATCTTGCCCGCCAGGGCGACGCTCTCGGCGCAGGACATGGTGGGACCGGTCTGGCCGAGGCCGCGGTCGCCGTAGGAGATGGGCGAGCAGACGACATCGATGTCGGGGCAGTTCATGATGCGCCGCATGGCGTAGTGGCCGCTGGTGCCCGATCCCAGCGCCACCGCGCCGAACTCGAACGCGTAGCCGTAGAAGACCACTACGAGCTTGCGCCCGCCGGAGGCCCGTCGGCAGGCGCCGGCGATGCCCGTGACCAGGTCGGCCATGGCCGCCTGCTGATGCTCGGTGAAGTCGATGAGCCTCTGCTCGGCGCCGGGCACGCGGAGGACGCCGTTGGGCGCGGCGCGGCGGCTTGCGGCATCGGGCACGGTCGCCGTGTCGAGCGTCGCCGCGGGGTCGCGCCAGGCGGCCTGGAGCGCGGCGTCGGACCCGTAGCGGCGCCGCAGCCATGCGCGCCAGGCGTCGCGGTCGCCGGGGGCGTAGCCGTTGAGCCGGTTCTCCCAGGTGTCCAGATAGAACCACTCGCCGGTGTTCTGGCCGCAGGGGTGGTAGCCCGCCATGCGGTTGGGGTAGCGGGCCTCGAGGTGCTCCACCAGGGCCCGGGCGGCCTCGGCGGCGTCGCGCTGGTAGGTGGGCGAGGCGGGCACGGCGCAGTACTGGCGCAGGCCGCCCTCCCACTGCATCATGTCGTCGGGGTGCGCCTTCGCCCACCAGGCGGGCGGCTCCATGCCGAAGCGGGGGATGCAGAGCGCGCGCGGATTGGCGGCCAGTACGCGGTCGACCTCGGCGTCCACGGGCGCCCAGTCCACCGGCTTGCCGGGCTCCGGCCAGGGCGTGGGCACGATGAAGGTGACGAAGTCGACCCCGGCGTCGGCGGCGAGCCTGATCTGCGACTCGAAGCGTCCGGGAGGTCCGCCAAGGTGAAGGAAGACCTCGCCGGGCTTGTAGAAGGCGACCGAGAGCTGCCGTGCCGCGTCGGCCTTGCACCAGAACGAGACGTGGTACTTGCGCCCCTTGGCCAGCGCGAGGTCGGCCACGTGGTAGATGTGGTAGTCGGGCCAGGAGCCCGACGGCGGGGCCTTGAGGCGTACGCGCAGGGCCGCCGAGCCGTCGCGGCCCACGCCCGCCTCCACGCCCTCGGCGCCGACGGTGTTTCGAGCCTCCTCGGGGAAGCGTATCCACTGCGAGCCGAAGCCGGCCGGGCCCTGCTCGAAGTCCGAGGCGAGCACGACGGCGCCCGTCTCAGCATCGGTGACGCGGATGTCGTCCAGGTCGATGACGCCGGGGCTCTGGCCGAAGCGGAAGTGCATCGTGCCCTGTCCGTCGGAACCGGCCCCGGCCTCGAAGTCGAACTCAACGCGGCGGGCTCGCGGTCCCACGTCGATAGGGTTGGCGCCCGGCCCGCCGAAGAACATCCGCGCACGAACGGGCTTGCCGTTGACCAGAAGCCTCGGCGCGCCGTTCACCACGGAGACCCGAGCCGTTAACTGGGCCGCGGCCCCGGACGCGACGACGGCCAAAGCCAGAGCGAACGCCGGCCTCAAGTGATGCATGATGCTCTCCTTTGACACTATTGACACCAGTGGCATCAATGTCAACGCGGTCCAGGGCGGGCCTCGCCCCACGTCTGCTTCATCAGGGCGTAGCCCTCGGGGTCGTGGGTCTTCAGTTCCGACCGGGTGAAGGGGTAGAAATCGTTCTTGCCGAACCAGCACTCGCTCATCTCAGCGAAGTACTCCATGGGGTTGGTGAGGCAGTAGGCTCGCCGCTTGTCTCCGCGGACGTGGGGCACCGACTCGTAGATTCCGCTGGTACGGGCGGCTTCGTAGGCGGCGCGGACGGCGTCGTCCTTGCCGGCCAGGGCGAAGTGGTGGTAGGCGTGGGCCAGTTCGTGCAGCGCCATCATCGGCTGGTCGGCGCTCCACGAGACGAAGTTGCGCAGGTTGTTGATCTCAACGCAGCCTGCCTTGTCCGTGTTGTAGCCGTTCTCGCTCAGCCACTCGCGGGAGGGGTGGAACTCGGCCGCGCCGTTGGGCTTGGCGTTCCACTCCACCCAGAGGCGAACCTTCCGCAGCACGGCCAGCCGGTCGGGAGGCACGAGCTTCGTGATCTCCTTGAGCTTGGCGGACAGCAGCTTCAGGGCGTCGGACGCCTCCGGGTGGTCCAGCGCCTCCGGGTTCACGAGGACGCGGAATCCGCTCATGCTCCTGGCTTGGTAGGCGCGCGTCGGCGTGGGGGCGGGCGCCTGGCAGGCCGCGGGTAGGGCGCCCGCGACGAGCAGGCAGGCGGCGATGGTGGCGCCGGTCATCGGGCGAAGGCCTGTAGCTCTGCGACGCCCATCTGGCCGCCCTCCTGGTTCTCACCGTCCGGCTTGATGCCCCGCACTCGGATCTTGGTCGCCGCCATGGGTGCGAACTTGTGCTCGCGCCAGGCCTCGGCGGCGCCCGCGCCGTCGGCCACGGGGACCCACTCGCCGGCCTCGGTGAGGAGGGCCAGCTGGTAGTGCGTCGCCCAGGTGCGGCCGAAGAGGAGCTTCAGGCGGCCCACGGTCGTCGGCTTCTGCAGGTCGACCTCCAGCGTCCAGGCCCACTCGTACGCGCCCTGCGCCACGGTGCCCGCGCAGGCGTCGACGGCGTTGGAGGCCCAGGCCGTGCCGCTGCTGGGGACCAGCTCCTTGCTGCCGTCGAGGCTCAGCAGCCGGGCGGGCTTGCCCTCGGCCAGGTTGCCGGGCGCCTTCAGGTCGGCGGGCAGCTCCGCGGCGACGGCGGCCTGCCGGGCGCGCGGCATGGCCCGGCTCAGGTCCACCTGGAAGATCGTCGAGACCGGATCGGCGGTCACGCCGCGCGTGTCGATGGTGAGCGTGGCGCCCTCCTGCCGGAAGGGCACGGCGCGGGAGGCGTTGAGCCACGTCACGCGCTCCACGTGCATGGGGAAGGGGCCGGCGGAGAGCTTGTCGGCGGGGAGGCCCGTCTTGCCCCGTTCGGTTTTCAGCGCGTGGAGGTAGACCCGCCGCGGGTTCGAGGCGGAGACCATGGCGTATCCCCACGGAGCGGCCTTCAGTGCGGCGGGATCGACGTCGGTGTAGGAGGGCGTGAGCGGCGGGCGGCCCTCGGGTGCGGCCCAGTCGGCCATGCTCCGGTGCGCGTCGAGGAGGTGCGAGGTCGCGTAGGAGGTCGTGGTCTCCTTGTCGGTGTTCGGGAACGCGCCGGTCTGCGGGCTATGGTCCAGGTTGGCGATGCGCCCCTCGCCCACGAGCGAGATGGCCAGGCGGAGGTAGTCCTGCCAGTCCGGCAGCACGTCACGCCGGCCGTTGTAGGGCCAGAGCATCACCCGCCAGGTCTCCAGCGCGTGGCGCTTGGGCCAGGTGTCCAGCACGCGCTGGAGCATCGGGTCCAGCGTGCCCGGCCAGCGCCCCCAGCGCTTCTCAGGCACGAAGGAGTAGTCCTCCACGCAGCAGATATCCCAGTCGCCGTGTGTGGGGCGGTCGAAGCCGTTCACGACGATCACCGTGTCGGGCAGCAGCGTGCGCACCATGCTGTAGACGGCGTCCAGCGAGCTGTGGTCGATGGCGAGCCAGTCGAACCAGATCGCCGACGGCCGGAAGCGCTTGCAGACGTCCTCCAGCATGAGGATCACCTGCTCGTAGCTGAACTGCGGCGCGGCAAACGTGTTGCCGATGTAGATACCGAACTTCAGGCCCTCGGCCTCCAGCGCCTGCTTGACGCGGCCCAGCGTGGCGGCGCCCTCGGCGTTGGGCTCGAAGCGCGACGGCCACCGAAAGATCCAGTCTCCGTTGCCGTAGCTGATGGGGAAGCCGGTGGTGTAGCCCTGCCGCTTCATCAGCTTGGCGAACTGGGGCCAGTCGTCCGGCGCGAACCGCTCGGGCGCGTGGATCAGGCCGTGGAGCCGGGCGCGCTCGTACCAGCGGCTGGGTCGGTCGCGCACCGTCATCTGGAGCGCGGCCTCGGCGTGGCTCCCTGCGGCGTCGGTCACGCGCAGCGTGAAGGCGTGCTTGCCCAGCCGGGCGACGCCCGAGACGGTCCCGGCGATGCCGCCCTCAGGCGTCAGGCTCAGCCCGGCGGGCAGCTTGCCCGCGGCCAGGCTCCAGCGATAGGGCGGCTTGCCTCCGGCGGCCTGGAGCGTGTAGCCCGACGCCTGCAGCGTCAGGTTCAGGCGTTGGCGCGTCTCCGGCGTTCGGGCGGCGAGCTTGGCGACCAGCGGGTGGTCGGCCTTGACGTAGGGCCACTCGCGGAAGGCGACCGGCAGGCGCTCGGCGCATTCCTCCATCCGCGAGGGAGCCACCGCCAGGGGGCCGTCCGGTGATGCGGCGCTGACGAGGCCGGGTAGCGCGTCGCCTTTCGCGTCGCAGAGGCGGGCGTAGAAGCCGAGCATCCCCTCCTCGCGGTTGCCGACCTTCAGCATGAGGAGGTTCCAGCCCCGGCGGACCCTCACCGGCATGGCCGTCATGTCCTTGCCCGCGTTGTCGCGCTGGATGCGGAACCAGCTGTCCGGGAAGCCCTGCGGCATGGGCGGCGGGTCGGTGACGCGCTGCGGGTTGCCCACGTCGGAGCCGCCCACGGGCGCGCCGTTCCAGAAGGCGCGGAACATGCTGTCGGCGCCCACGCGGAGCGAGGCCTCGCGCGCCGCGGGCGACCAGACCCAGTTGGCGGCGTAGACGGCCACACCCGCGGCGGGCAGTCCGCGCAGGGCGCGGTAGTAGCTGAAGAGGTCGACGTAGTCGTCATAGTTGCGCGACAAGCAGCGGTCGTCAAACGACATCCAGGTGGCCTGGGCCGTGACGGCGCCGGGCCTGGGCCTTGCCGCCTCCACCTTGAACGGGTGCTCGTCCATTCCGGCGCCCGACGTGCCCGCGAACGTGCCCAGCACCAGCCACTGGTTCAGGAACGGGGCGGACCCGTCCACGCGGGTGCTCGGCGCGGGAAGCGCCCAGAGGCTTAGGCCGACGGCGGCAGAGGCGATGAGTTCGAGCGACATGGTTCCTCCCGTAAGCGCAAAGCCCCGGCGCCGCGCCGAAGGCTCCCTCACTATACTGCGCGCCCATCGGAATGCAGCGCGAACCTCGGACGCCCGCCGGGGCGTATGCCATACCATGACCGCCACGCAGAGCCGCCGCCGGCCCATCCGCTCGCCTCGGGGCTTGCCTCGGGCGTGGCGGGCGGCGGCATGGCTGGCGGCGTTCGCGGGGCTGGCCTACCCCAGCGTGCCCATGCCCGAGGCGACGTGGCGTCTGGCGCCCTCGCCCAACTGGGACGTCCGCCCCTTCGGCGTGCGGCCCGACACGGTGGTGATCCACTCCACGGCGGCCTCGGGCCTCTGGCTGAACGTCCGCTATCTGCGCAAGCCGGCCTCGCAGGTCTCCGCGCACTTCGTCATCGGCAAGGACGGGCAGATCGTGCAGCTCGTGGGCCTGGGTCGGCGGGCGTGGCACGCGGGCGTCTCTGACCTGCGCGGGAGGCCCGACGTGAACGGCTTCAGCATCGGCATCGAACTCGTGAACCTGAACGACGGGCGCGACCCCTACCCCGAGGCCCAGGTGCGGAGCACGGCGGCACTGATCCGATGGATGCGGCAGATCTACGACATCCCGGACCGGAACATCGTGACGCACGCCGATGTGGCCCGGCCGCCGGGCCGCAAGAGCGACCCCATGGGCCTCGACATGCGCGCCCTGAGGCGCGGGAGCAGGCCGGCAGACGGCTGACGGGCCGTCAGGCCTTGGGCAGGATCGTGCGCTGCTCAGACTGGATCAGCCGCTTGAAGCGCGCCGACAGCCCCGGCTCCCCGCCCTCGAGCATGTCGTGCGTGAGGACAACGGTCTTGAATAGGCGGACAAACCGCAGGAGCCTCGACTGCTGGATCTCGGCATCCAGGCCGGCCCTTCCCGAGGCGGCGGCGGCCTTAAGCGCCTCTTCCACGGCCGCGTACATGCCGCTCGCCCGCTCGGCCGGCATGGCCTTGAGCGCCTCCGCGTAGGCGGCCTGGAAGCCGGCCCCGTTCCTGTCGGCCAGCGCGGGGTGGCGCTTATTGAGGTCGGTGCGGGCGTCTCGCAGGGCGAGAACCAGCGATCGCATGCCGCGTCCGCCGCGGGCCATGTTCTGCGGCGACCGGGCGTCCCGGTAACGGGCGAACGCGACCGTGCCGCGGTCGTCGCCCTCCAGCCTGAGCTGCGACGACAACTCGGTCAGCGCGGCCGCCTGCGCGGGCGTGGCCCAGGAGAGCGCGTCGCGGAATGGGCGCGCCAGCAGGTCGGCGTCGGGTGTCGTCGTGTTCGCCCGCAGGAAGACATCCGACGTGCAGACCGGGACATCGATTGACTTGTCGTTGATCAGGGCGTAGCAGAACGCCTCGTCCATGCCGACGCGCCCGTCGCGGTTGAAGTCGGCCCCCGCGGTCTTGCGTCCGAGCCGGTCGATGCCCGTCAGCGCGGCGAAGAAGTAGGAGGTGAAGTCGTGGTAGTCGGCCTCGTTCACCTCGGGCGTGCAGCCCGCGGCGGGCAGGTTGGGAAGCGAGGCGAAGAAGCCGGCGATGTCGCGCTCCAGCGTCGCCCCCTTCGGCAGGCCGCCCTGGAAGAGCAGGTTGCCGAAAGAGCCGGAGAAGCACTGGACCATGACCAGCGCCACGGGTTGCCGGGCAGGAAGCTGCGCGATCTCGGCGGCGAGCTGCTGCACGGAGTATCCCGTGCCGCCCCAGAGGTCGTAGACGTTGTTGTCGAGGTTGCCGCCCTTGTCCATGCTGCCGTGGCCGGTGAAGTAGAGCAGCAGCGGCGCGGACGACGCCTTCTGGGCGCGCAGGTCCGCGAACGCCTTGGTGACCGCATCGGTGCTGGAGGGACCGTCGATGCGGCTGATCTCCGGCGCCCGGTGCGTGGTGGACGGAGCTGCCTGGGCGCCCGGCCCGTTGAGGATGACCGTGAGCAGCTTCTCGTCGTCGGACACTGGCGCGGCAGCGACCTCGGCGAGCACCGAGTTGGCCTTGGCGTCACCGTCGGCGTACAGCACCGTTCGGGGCGCCTTGCGCGGCAGGAGCCTGTCCACATAGCGGACGTTGCTCTCGATCGACACCTGGTTGTGGGCCAGGTCCGGCCCTCCGCCCACGATCAGGGCTCGGGAGACCATGGAGCGCGGCCCGGCGCAGGCGAGGCCCGCCGCCAGCGTCGCGGAGATCCCCAACACCCAACGGACGATCGATGCGGTCCTCATGCCCAACCTCGTTTCAGGGCGCCGGTCGCCCGCAAGTGCGGACAGAGAGGCCTACGGCTTGGTAACGCCGGGCGCGCCGCCGTCTTCCCGATCGGGCGCGTCGGGTATCTCGTCCGGCGTGAGCCATACGACCTGGTTGTCACGCCAGATCGGGATGCTGCGCCCGGCGCGCTTGTGCTCGGCGATGGCCTTGGCCACCCCCTCCTTGATGCCGGCATCGATCCGTCGGTACAGCTCGCCTCGCTCCAGGGTGCTCATGCGACGACCTCGCTGATGTGGCGCCAGACTTCCGGCAGCATGAGCATAGCCCAGACCTCCTCCATCACCGCGCCGCGCCCTTGGCGGCGCCCAGGCGGAAGAGAATCTCCGATGCGGCGGGCTCGGGGCGGGGCAGGGGTAGCGCGTCCTCGGTCCACGAGAGGGTGTAGTTGGCCTGGGAGCCTTCGGCCACGACGCGCAGCGAGTGCGTGCCGAGGCGCAACCCGCGGAGGCTGATCGTCGCCTTCTCGGCGCCTGTGGCGGCGGCGGGCTTGCCGTCCAGCAGCACGCGGAACGACCGGGGCCGCTTCCCGACCCAGAGCCACTCCACGGTGAGCGCGTCGCCCGTGACCGCCTGCCGGTGCAGCGGCCTGGCGATGGTCAGCACGGTGGTCGTCGGCACGGGCCTGCGGTAGAGGTCGACCAGCGACCGGAGCAGGTTCAGGTAGTAGAAGCCCCATCCGCCCTCGCCCCGGTAGGCCGGCGTGGTCAGCGAGGTGGGCTCGATGTCGTCGCTCAGCTCCGCGCTGTAGCTGTCCACGTAGACATTGGGCGGGGCCACGGGCTTGCCCTCGAGCTGCCCGGCGAACTCCTGGAACTGGTGCACCTGGAGGAACCGGGGCCTATGCTTCAGCGCCGCGCGCCAGTCCTCGATCAGCGTCGCGCCGTTGCGGCGGCCTCGGGCGTCCTTGCCGAGCCACCCGCCAGCCCCGAAGCAGCCCACCGAGACGGTCATCCCCTCGGCGCGGCCGTCGCGCATGGTGGGCTCCGGCGTCTGCGAGTCCATCCAGGACCAGAGGCCCAGCTCGTCGGTCTTGCCGACATCCTGCTGCACTCCCATGAAGCGGATGGTGAACCGGTCATCCAGCTTGAAGCCCTCTTTGAGGTAGCTCGCACTCAGGTCCAGCGACAGCACCAGTGGCTTGCCGTCGAACTCCTGCCAGAGGCCCTTGTAGCGGGGCTCCTGCACCAGCGTGTCCCAGATGTACGCCAGTTGGCGGTTCACCACCACCGGCCCCTCGGGGCGCAGGTGCCCCACGCCGGTGAGGAGGGTCATCTTCGGCACGGCGTAGCCCTCGGCGCGCATGCGGGCCATCTCGTCCAGCATGACGCGGGTGGCGTCGATCAGCTCCGCGACCCCGGCGCCGGGCGCCCACTCCCGGGCGAACCAGATGTTGTTGGACCAGTCCGCGATGACGCAGTCCACGCCGGATTCGATGAACCAGATGAGGTGCTGCCGCGCCACCTCGGGCATTCGGGCGTCGTAGAAGCCCATGAGCGGCACGGCCTGGGCGGTCTGCCAGAAGGCGTTGAGCGGCGTGAACCACTGCTCCCACTGCATGGCGATGAGGTGGTCGGGGTCGGTGGGCGGACGCTGCAGAGCGCGGCGCAGGACCGTCACGTTCACCGGCGCCGAGGCGACGGCGTCCGACGGCAGGGGCGTGCCCGCGATGCGCTGGGCGGCGGCGAGGCTGGGCCAGGGGCGGGGCATGGTGGCTCCGGCGTCGGTTCGCCCGTAGGCGGTGGCCGCCTCGCCGCCCGCGGCCGGGCCGGCGGGCCAACCCTCGGGCTTCGAGCCGAAGACCCGCCACTCGGTGTTGGTGACCACCTCGGTGCGGCCGGCGGCGGTATCGGCCGAGAGGCGCAACAGGAGCCCGCAGGCGCCGCCGCCGTTGGTGGCGTCCACGGAGATCACGTTCTCGCCGACCCGGAAGAGCGCCGGGTCCAGCGCGATGGCGGCGTTGTTGCTCCAGCCCACCTTCTCGCCCACCTTCACTCCGTTCAGGGCGACCACGGCGCCGTCGTCCACCGCCAGCCAGAGCGCCCCTCGCGTGGCGGGCCGGTCGAGGCGAAAGGTGCGCTGCAGGTAGATGGCCTCGGGCACGTTCTGGCGGCTCGACCAGATCCAGAAGTCGTCCGGATCGCCGGGCTTCGGGCGCGCCTGGACCCGGACGGCGGCCTTGCCGGGGGTGGGCAGGGGTATGCGGAAGAGGGCCCGGCCTGCCGCGTCGGCGTACTCGTGCGGGCCCCAGCGCTTGCCGTTGACGTAGGGAAGCATCTCCCATCCGGCGGCGGGTCGACCGTTCGCCTGCCTCGCCACGGCCGTGACGACCAGTGTGCGGCCCATGCCGACGCGCTGCCGGTCCACCGTGATCGTCACGGTGGGGGCCTGCGCTCCGACCGGTCCCATGCAGAGCAACGCGGCCAACGCGGGTGTGATCATCGAGCCCCTCCCGGCCGTCCCTGGGCGGCCTCGAACTTGTACGCCCCCGGCGCAAGCTCCAACCGGACCGTGTCGGCGCCCTCGCCCAGCACCTTCACGCCGCGCGACTTGATGATCGGCTCGCCGCCTTCGCTGAGGGCGTTCAGCGAGCGGCAGGGGATATAGGCCACCGCGGTGGAGCCGGGCGGCACCGTCACCGCCAGCGTGAAGCGGTTCGGGTCGGCCTGCCACGCCACGGTGATGATCCCGTACACGGAGCGGTAGGAGCCCTTGGCCCGGCGCAACGAACCCATGCGCGGGCGGATGGTGAAGCGCCGGAAGCCGGGCCCCTCGGCGCTGGGCGCGATGCCGAGGATCGTCTCCATCATCCACTGCGCCACGAGGAGGTAGCCGGGGTGGTTGTAGGAGTTCATGCCGGGGTCCTGGAAGGGGCCTTCGACGATGTGGGTCTCCCACGGATGCCGGGCCTGCCACCGGAGCCGCTCCGTGGGGCCCTGCCGCTCCGGCGCGTAGCCGTCCCACCGCTCCCAGATGGCCGTGGCTCCGTTGCGCAGCATGTAGCCCCACGAGGGACACTCCGGGCCCGTCACCAGCCGGAGGGCGGTCTGGTGGCGTTCGGACCGGCTCAGCTCCTGCAGCAGCAGGTGCGAGGTGATGTTGCCCGTGGTGAGCCTGCCGCCGGCCCGGGCGATGGCCGCGTCGAGGTGCGCCACGGCCCGTGCGCGCAGCCGGTCGGGCATGACGCCGAAGGCCAGCGCGATGGCGTAGCCGGCCTGCGTGTCGCCCTGCACACGCCCCTCTTCGTCGATGAACTCCCGCTCGAAGGCCTCGGCGAACCGGCGGAAAAGGCCCTGGAAGCGCTCCGCGTCCTCCTCCTCGCCCAGCGCGCGGGCCATCCGCGTGACGACGGAGACCGAGTGCGCGAAGCAGGCGGTGCCCATCACCTCCATGGGTATGGCGCACCCCTCGCGCTCCCAGCCCTCCATCAGCACCGTCTCGCCGTTGAGCCAGTCGCCGAAGGTGAAGCCGCGGCTGATGTGGTCCGGGCATACCGCCACCACGCCCTCGGCCCATCGCCGCGCGGCCGGGTAGTGCTGCTCCAGCAGGCGGCGGTCGCCGTAGGTCAGGTAGTGGGACCAGATCATCCAGATGCCGGACGCCTCGCCCCAGCCGGGCACGGCCTCCATCATCTTCAGGGCGTTGGGCGCCATGTTGGGGAAGCCGCCGTCGGCCAGCTGCGCGGATCGTATCTCGGCGGCCGCGCGCGTGGCGAAGGCGGCCATGTCGGCGGCGTAGAACTCGGCCTGGTTGATGTCCGGGATCACCCAGGGCAGGCGCTCGTCGCGGTCGCAGCAGTCGGTGTGGACGCTCATGGTGTTGCTGCGGAGCGTCCGGTCGATGGCCTGCCAGAGCGCGTTCAGCGTGGGATCGGAGCATTCGAACAGGCCCGCGCCGGGGAGGTCCGTGCCGAAGGCCACGCCCACCGCCTCCGGCGCGGAGGCCAGGCCGGTGACCTCGGCGTAGCGCAGGCCATGGTAGGTGAAGTGGGGCTCCAGCGTCTCGCCCTCGGGATCGCCGCGGAGGGCGTACCGGTCCGTCTGCGCCGCGCCGCGCAGGTAGGCGAAGTGGACGCGGCCGTCGGCATCGAGAACCTGCCCGTGCCCGACGGTGACGACCGCGCCGGGCGCCCCGGCGCACCGCAGCCGCACCCATCCGGCGAAGGACTCTCCGAAGTCGAACACGAAGAGGCCCGGCTCCGGCTCCGTGACGGCGACCGGCGGCAGCTCCTTCCGCACGCGGATGGCCTGGCACATCTCGGCGACGCGCTCGGGGCTGACGGAGGCGTCCAGCAGCGCGGGTTCCCAGCCTGCGGCATCGAAGCCGGGCTCGTCCCAGCCGGGCATGGACCTGCGGGCGTCGAAGGCCTCGCCGTCGTAGATGTCCGATGATCGGATGGGACCCTCCAGCGTGGAGAGCCAGCTCTCATCGGTGGCGACCACCTGCCGGGATCCGTCGGCCATCTCGACCTCAAGCTGGGCCAGCAGGCGCGGTTGCCGCCCGTAGATGCCCCGGAGGCGGCCGCGGAAGACCTGCGCCATGGCCACGCGTCCCGCGTACCAGCCGTCGCCCACGGTGGCTCCGACGGCGTTGGCGCCGGGGCGCAGCAGGTCGGTTACGTCGAAGGTCTGGTACTGCACGCGGCGGTCGTAGTCGGTCCAGCCCGGCGCCAGCAGATGGTCGCCCACGCGCGCGCCGTTGATGCGCATCTCGTAGAGGCCCAGCGCCGAGGCGGTGAGGGTGGCGCGCCGCACGTCGCCCTCGATACCGAACTCCCTCCGGAACATGGGCGCGGGCAGCGGCATGGCGGGGCCGGCCGGGTGGGGCCAGATGTCGCCGTCGGTGAGCCGATCCGCCGACCAGGTCGCGTCCTCCAGCGGCTCCTGGGCGGTCACCGGCGCGCCGAGGGCCACGTCCTCCTCGCCGTCCAGCGCCTCCAGCTCGGCCAGGGCGAAGGCGTAGCCGTCGTCGGAGCACTGCTGGAGCCGCGTCGCGGTGAGGCGGATGTAGCGGGCCTCCACGCGGCCGAACCGGAGCGTCCAGGGCCGGCAGCCGGGGTTCACCACGTCCTGGTCCGTGCGGTCGACCACAGTGCGGCAGGGCTCGAAGGAGGCCTCTTCCGAGACGTCGATGCGGAAGCGGATGGGGAAGAGGAAGCCCGGCGCGTCGGGGGGGATGATATCGAACGGCCGCGC
The DNA here is from genome assembly GCA_903885605.1 of uncultured Chthonomonas sp. Lineage (GTDB taxonomy): Bacteria > Armatimonadota > Chthonomonadetes > Chthonomonadales > CAJBBX01 > CAJBBX01. Next base: position 14,339 of record CAISJD010000079.1, read on the forward strand.
GCCGGTCAGCCGGACGCCGTCGAGGCTCCGCGCCGCCTGCAGGTCCACCACCACGGAGCGCGGGCAGTCGGCGGCGGGGGCCGGCAGGCAGCGATAGCCATTGTGTGCGCGGCTGTCCGGGGGCGGCGGCACGGGGTTGCCGATCCAGCCGGCCTGCCAATCGGCGGGCTCCAACAGGCCCATGCTCCAGAATCCGGGGCGGCTCCAGGGCGAGGGCAGGCCGTGGGAGTCCCACGTGCGGACCTTCCACCAGCAGGTGTCGCGCGACTGCAGCGGGCGGCCCTCGTAGGCGATGTGGCAGTTATCGCGGGAGTGGACCTTGCCCGTGTCCCAGAGGTCGCCGTCGAGCCGGCCCAGCGCCGCGCGGCTGGACGAGACGACGATTTGATAGGCGTTCTGGCGTGCGCGCCGCCGCGTGTCGCGCACCTCCCAGGAGAGCCTGGGCTCCAGCACATCAATGCCCAACGGGTCCGCCAGGTACTCGCACCGAAGCCGCCCCGGCGCCTTGAGCCGCTTGTCCGCCTCGCCGTCCCGTGTCGTCACTGCTGTCACTCCCTCCGGCCCATGGCCGCGCCCGCCGATCCGATGCCTACGCATCAGTATAGTGGACGATCCCGCAACAGGCCGGGCTCGGGCTCGTCCTCAGTGGGCCACGACGCGGAGACCCTTGAACTCCACCGTGTCCTCGGGGTCGCACAACTGCTTCGGCGCGGTCAGCGCGACGGCAAGGCGGCCCCTTGCGTCGGATTGCGCCGTGACCACCAGCCGGTTCCATCTAGCGGACCAGGCGCCGAGGGCCTCGACGCGCCCGGGGCCTTGCGGCGGCCCGGCCGACAGCCGGTAGTCCATGCGACGGCCCGACGCCCGCGCCATGCAGACCACCGTATGGGGCGTCCGCGGCTTCAGGCCGGTCAGCGTCCGGCGCACCGCCGCGACGCTCCGGCAGGGGCGCAGGATGGAGGCGGCGGGTAGCTTTGGGAACCGGGCAGGGCTCTGTCGCAGGCCTGAGACCTCCAGATAGAGCACGCTGTTGGCCTGCAGGACCGCGTCGATGACGGCGGCGCCTGCCACCACGGCGACCTTGCGCACGGCCGTCGCGGTCAGGCCGTCGCGCTTCCGGTACACGGCGGAGCGCTCCAGCCACAGCGGCAGGTCCTCGGTTCGGAGAGTGCCGGCCACGTCGCCGTGCCAGGGCGCATACTCCGGCTTGTAGAGGATGCCCGCGCCGAGGTGGCCGCTGTTGGCCCCCGCCACATAGGGGAGCCCGTGCGCCTCGCGCCACCGCTTCCAGTCGGTCCACCAGTTGTCGTGCGTGGCGTCGATCCGGTATTCGGTCACGCGCACCGGCGCGGCGCCCGCGAGGCCCGCCAGGCGGATGCGCACGCTCTCCGCGCCGCCGGCGTCGAAGCGCTCGTTGAAGTTCACGGCGACCAGGCGGTAGGCGACGCCGGGTTCGTCGGTGGCCGACGCGATCACGCGGACGTCATTGGAGGGATCGCCTGTCGCGCCCGCTCGCCGCACCGGCAGCATCCTCTCGCCTTCCAGCTTCTTCTGGATGCGGATGGCGTGGAAGATCGGCGCCTTGGCCTTGTCGGCGTAGGCGCTTGACAGGTCGCCGGTCCCGAGGGCGTAGCGGTTCCACGCCCAGCGGAGGCGCGGGCATTCGGCGTAGGCGATGGTGCGCAGGGCCCGGAGGGCCGCGCCCCGGTGGTCGGCGTAGATCACGTCGCACGGAGTCTCGGCCCCGCTCGGGTTCAGGCCGCTCTTGATGTCGAAGTAGCCCGCCTCCGGTAGCCCGACCTCCATGGCTCCCGGCAGGCCGGCCGCGTCCATGCCCCCGGCGATGTGCCTGTACTTCCAGACGAGGCCACCGGCATAGGCGCCGGAGGTCTCCACGTTGCCCTGGGCCTGCCGTCGGCGCATGCCGCTGAGGCTGAAGGGGTTCTTGTCGTCGATCCCCACCAGCGTCCAGTCCGAGAAGCCGCAGAACGCGATCAGTGTGCCGGTCTGGCCGGTGGCGTAGTTGCGGCCCCCGGCCCAGTGCGCGAGGTAGTCGTCGGCCTGCGTTTCGAACGCGCAGTAGATGCCCACGTAGACGGTCGGCCCGAGCACGTTCTCGCAAGCGGCGTGGAAGTGGTCAACGAGCCGCATATACTCGCGCCGGTTGTCGGCGGGGCTCATGTCGGTCTGGGTTCCGGGCACGACCGCCTTGGCCTGCCAGTCCGCCTCGATGCCGAAGATGAAGGTCCAGGTCTTCACGTTCGAGCGGCCGTACTGCTGCACGAGCCACCGGAGCGCCGACTCGACATAGCGTTGCCACTTGCCGTAGTCGCTGGGCTGGCGCACGTTGTATCCGTACTGGCCCTCCCGGTAGCCGCCCTGGATGAGTGGCTCCGGCATGGTGTTGGTCGCCATGACGACCGCGGGACGAACCCCGGCCCGGATCGCCCACTCATCCATGGCGGGAGCCGTGCCGGGGCTCGGCTTGAACCGGTACTCGCCTGCTGCGTCCACCTCGTAGTTGTTGCGCGGGTCGCTCAGCAGCCACCAGTCGGCCATCTCCCGGATCGTGCCTTCGAGCCGGTCCACGGCCCAGTTCCGGGGCAGCGCCGGCCGGTCGCGCCAGCCGCCCCGAGCCCACGTGTCGTCCACGTGCCTGAAGACCCGGTTGCCGTCGACCTGTGCGCGGGTACCGGCAGTGAACGTGGTCCGAGCCGCCACGGCGGGCGCGGAGGCCAGCGCCAGGGCGCAGAGCGCCGATATGCATGCAGCCATCCTGTGGGCCTCCCTTGGGAACGACGGTGCGACGGCCGGTCAGTCCTTGAGCCGCCTTACGGCCAGGTTGCGGAACTCCACGCCGCCGCCTCGGGCGAAGAGGTAGGCGCGGCACTGCCCCAGCGGCTTCGCCCGGCGCGAGATCATGGTGCGGCGGCCACCGATGCAGACATCCACCAGGTCGTCGCGGAGGATCACCTCCAGCGTGAAGGGGCAGTCGAGGCCTGTCACGTTGCGGATGGCGAAGTCATGCCCCTCGTGCGGCGGGCGGAGCGAGTCGGGCGCCGGGCCTCCGTCGGCGGGCGTGCCGAACTGCACCGATCCCGCGGCGGGGTCGAATCGCAACTCGCAGTTGTCGGCCCACGCGCCCGAGCCGCCGAAGGCCAGCCCGAAGGCCGACGCGCCGCGCGGGTTCACCGTGAGCGTCAGCAGCGTTCGGGGCGCCACCTCCTCCAGCGCGGCGCAGGCCTGCCCGTCGCCGCCGCGGAGCAGCAGTCCGTCGCCGTGGCGCCGCACCACGCCGGAGACGGGCGTCGGCTTCGGCCTCCGCACGGCGCCGCAGGCGGGCATCAGCTCGGGCAGGAAGCGAGTGCCCAGCGAGCCGTCGGTCCCCTGCACCATCTCGCGCAGCACCAGGTGGCCGCCCCAGCCGTAGCCGGGCCCGCCGAGCCATCCCGCCAACAGGCAGCGGCCGTCGCGGTAGGGCGCGGCCTTGGGTACATAGAGGCCGTCGTAGAGGTCCGGCGCCAGGGGCTCCCAGGGGCCGGTGGCGTGGCGCGAGGTCCAGACCGCGCACCGGCCCAGGATGAAGTAGTGCCTGCCGCCCCAGCTGAAGTGGTTCGGGCACTCCTCGCTCACGTCCGGGCCGCGCTCCACGAAGTCGCCGGGCACGTCAGTCCAGTGGCGCAGGTCGTCGGACTCCAGCCGGTTGCCGCCTCCGCGCACCAGGTGGAAGCGGCCGGTCTCGGGGTCCTGGAAGACGTCGCAATCGTGGCCGGGGACGATGGGCAGATGGTCCTTCTCGAAGTGGATGCCGTCGCGGCTGGTGGCGGCGTAGATCCAGGCGCCTCGCGCCGGCTTGTCGGCGTATTCGCACCGTGAGCCGCAGTCGGTGTAAAAGATATGCGTCACGCCCTTGTGGCGGATGATGTCGCCGGTGCCCATGGCGCACTCCCAGGGCGCCGTGAGCGGCACGGCCATTGGGTGCTCCTCCCACCGCACCAGGTCGGCGGTGCTGAAGTGGGCGTACTGGTGCGCGCCCTGCGTCCAGCGGCTGGCGTGGTGGCGGCGGTCGTAGAGCCAGAAGAGGTGGAAGCGCTCGCCGTCGAAGAAGGGCATGCAGTCGCCGGCCGAGGTGTTGTGCCCGCGCGGCGCCCAGTACTGGCGGAAGGGACGCTCGTGGCCGAGGATGTCGCGCGTTCGCCGGTTCGCGATGCGCCGGCCGCCGGCAAGCCGGATGATCTCCTCGTCGGCCAGCGCCCTCGCCCAGACCGCGACGTACTCCACCCCGGTGGCGGCGGGTCCGAGCTGGAGCGGCGGCAGGAGGCTCAGCAGGTCGCCGTGGGGCCACTCCTCGTCGACCAGCGCGCCGTCGACCCAGAGCTGCAGGTGCGGCGAGGCGTAGCGGACCAGCACGTCGCGCCGACCCGCGCCGATGCGCTCCATGGGGGCCGAAGTCCGCAGCCGCCCCTGCGCCAGGTCGCGCCAGGGCTGCCCCGAGGCCGCCAGTCGGCGCGCCCAGCCGGCGGCATCGGGTTGCACGCGCTCGGCCAGCGGCGTGGTGCGGAACGTGAACGCGAGCGCATGGGCCGTGCGCTCCAGCACCGGCTCGTCGCCTTGTGAGAGGAGGGAGCCCTTCGGGCCGTGGGCGGGCAGGTCGAGCCGAAGCGCCAGCGTCATGGCCTGTCCGGCCAGACGCGCGTCGCCTACGGCGCAGGGCAGGGGCATCGGGACGCCGTCCGACAGCCATTCGAAGCCCGTCAGGCCGCGGTGCAGGGCGGCGTCCATCTCGTCGCCGCTGAGGAGGCGCGTGCGGGAGCCGCCGGGGTCCGGCGCGTCGGCCGGCCGGAAGATCAGGTCGGGGTGGTGCAAAGGCGAGGCCATCGGGCGCTCCTGGTACGTCCGCTCTTGCCCAACTCGGCGGAACGCGTGTACCATACCCTGTGTATCCTTGGCTGCGTAGCCAAACAGGGGGTGGGGCATGATGCCGGCATGGCGGAATGGACGATGGGCGCTGGCGGTTGCGGCCTGCGCGGCGGCGGCGCTGCTGCCCGGATGCAAGGGCGGAGGCGAGGGCAAGGCGGGTGACCAGGTGATCCATGTCACCCGCAACATCGGCGGCCGCGCGGGCTTCCAGAAGCACTGGGACGCCTGGAAGGCCGCCTTCGAGAAGAAGAACCCCGGCTGGAAGCTGGAGCTCACCGACCTGGGCAACGCCGACGGAGCCGAGTACTACAAGTCGCGGATCGCCACGGACGACCTGCCCGAGATCGTCATGACCTGGCAGCTCACCAAGATGCTGGCCGACGCGGGCAAGCTGCAGCCGCTGGACGACGCCTACTACACGCGCATCGGCCTGCCGCTCCCCACCGCCTACCAGGGCAAGCGCTACACCAGCCAGGGCGGCACCCAGATCCAGGGCATTGCCGTGAACAAGGCCATGTGGGCCAGGGCCGGCATCACCCGGCCGCCCGCGACCTGGGACGAGCTCGTGGCCGACCTGCGCGCCATCAAGGCCAAGGGCATGCGCCCGCTCGTCTTCGGCGCCAAGGAGTGGTCCGCCCAGATGCCGCTCTACTACGCCCTGGCGACGAGCCTCTACTATGACCCGCCCAAGGCCGGGCAGCCCTCGTGGACCATCCTGCGCGACCAGGGCAAGGTGAAGTTCGCCACCGACCCGACCATGCGCAAGGTGATGGAGAAGGTGGTCGCCTTCGTGGGCGAGTTCGTCGACAAGGGCGCCGGCAGCGACGGCTACAACGAGGAGCAGCGCGACTTCTACGGCGGCAAGGGCGCCACGTGGCTCATGGGGTGCTGGCTCGGCGGCGACATCGAGGCCAACAAGGTCAACTTCGACATCGAGTATTGGCCCATCCCGAGCATGACGGGCAAGGCGCCGGCCTACCTGATGACCAGCGGCATCCCGTCCGGCTGGGCCATCACGACTACGGCCAAAGGCCCGAAGCTGGAGAAGGCCCGCGACGCGCTGGAGCTCTTCTGGGATCCGCAGGTCTTCCAGCTCTTCCTCAACGGCGAGAGCCAGTTCGGCACGGCGACGAAGGTCGCCGCAACGAAGCCCCAGAGCGCCTGGGCTCCCGCGCAGAAGCTCTTCGACAACATGGACGCCAATATGCGCAAGTACCGCCTGACGCCCGGCTACCACCTGGCGCTGGACGACATGCCGCCCATGTCCTTCGTGCAGTCGACCCAGGCCGTGGTACAGGAGATCGTCTCCGGGACCAAGGACGTCGACAAGCTGCTGAAGATGCTCGACGACGACTGGGAGGCCGCCCGCAAGGGCATGTAGCCGAGCGGAGCCGAACGGGCGCTCTGCTTGAGCCTCGATCAGTAGAAACAGTGGCGCCATGCCCGCCGGGGCCTGGTGGCCGCCCAACGCAACCTGTCCAGCAATAGGCGCCCATCAGGGCGAAGGAGCAAGTCCATGCCGAAAGCCAGAGCCTACGCCGCCGCCGGAGCCACCACTCCGCTGGCCCCCGAGACCATCCTCCGGCGCGACACCACAGACCGCGACGTGCGGATCGATATCCTCTTCTGCGGCGTCTGCCACTCGGATATCCACCAGGCCCGCAACGAGTGGAGCACCATGATCGCCACCACCTACCCCTGCGTGCCCGGTCACGAGATCATCGGGCGGGTGACCGAGGTGGGTTCGGGCGTCACGCAGCACAAGGTCGGCGACCTGGTGGGCGTCGGCTGCCTGGTCGATTCGGACCACGACTGCCCCAGCTGCCGCGCCGACCTGGAGCAGTTCTGCCCGAACTCGGTCTTCACCTACAACGCGCCGGACCGCCACCTGGGCGGCGTCACCTACGGCGGCTACTCGGAGCAGATCGTCGTCGACGAGCGCTTCGTGCTCCGCGTGCCCGGCAACCTGGACCCGGCGGGTGCGGCTCCGCTCCTCTGCGCGGGCATCACCACCTACTCGCCCATGCGCCACTGGGGCGTCGGCCCCGGCAAGAAGGTCGGCGTGGTGGGCCTGGGCGGCCTGGGCCATATGGGCGTGAAGTTCGGCGACGCGCTGGGCGCCCACGTGGTGGTCTTCACCACCTCGTCCGCCAAGGTCGAGGACGCCCTGCGCCTGGGCGCCGATGAGGTCGTCCTCTCCACCGACGCGGCCGCCATGGGGCGCCACGCGGGCACGTTCGACTTCATCCTCGACGCCGTCTCCGCCGAGCACGACCTGAACGCCTATATCCGGCTCCTGGGCCTGGACGGCAACCTCACCATGGTCGGCGCGCCCGAGAAGCCGCTGCCCGTGGGCATCTTCGGCCTCCTCTTCGGCCGCCACAGCCTCTCCGGCTCGCTCATCGGCGGCATCGCGGAGACGCAGGAGATGCTCGATTTCTGCGGCGAGAAGGGGATCACCGCCGACGTGGAGGTCATCGCTATCCAGCAGATCAATGAGGCCTACGAGCGGATGCTTCGCTCCGACGTGAAGTACCGCTTCAGCATCGACATGGCCAGCATCCGGGCCTGACGGAACCGCGCGCCGCACATCCCGCCGCCCGGCGTGAAACAGCCGGGCGGCAGGGACGACATTTGCGGCCGGCGGGGGTCACTTCAGGCCGGCGTGCAGTCGGTTGAACCGGGCGATGCGGCGCGTGAGGGCCGGGTGGGTCGCGCTGCTCACGGTCAGATCGGGCTGCCACGGGAAGTGCCAGACCCAGATCGCGGCCAGCGAGACGCCCTCCTGCTCCAGCGCGTCGATCCCGGCCACGGTCCACGCCGCGCCGTGGTCCGCCGCGAAGCTGGGCTTCATCTGGCCGAACTCGCCGAAGAAGACCGGCACGCGAGCCGCCTGGGTCGCACGGGCCAGCGCCCGCACCATCTCAGCGGCGCTGAGGCCCCAGAGCTTCCAGGGCTCGTCGGCGACCGGGGCTCCGTAGAAGTGATAGCTGGCCACATCCAGCGGCTCCGGCTGCGAGGCCAGGTTGTTCGCCAGCATCTCCCGCAGCGTATCGTTGCGATAGCGGAAGTCGGGGAAGGTCTCCCGGCGGCTGGTGCACTCGGGCCGCGTGGAGGCGTCCCCGCTGGTCACCAGGTGCTTCGGGTCCAGCCCCTTGATGAAGGCGGCCTGCTCCCGGTAGATGCGCAGGATCATCTCCCAGGTGAGGCTGTCCTCGCGAACGCCCTTCTCGCGGACCTGCGCGCCCGGCGAGTAGACCGCCCGCGGCAGCAGGTCGGAGCCCGCCATGTCCACGTCCGCGGCGAGCATGGCCTCGTTCTCCAGCTCCCACATGAGGATGGTCGGCTCATCCCGATAGCGGGCCACGAACTCGCGGATGTACTGGTGGGTGGCCTTGTAGGTCTTGGACGAGGGGTCGAGGATGGCCTGCGCCCTCTCGCCGCAGTAGGCGTACCAGCCGTTGACGGAGTGGAGCGACGGAACCAGGCCGATGCGCCGCCGCCGGCACTCCGCCACCAGCTGGTCCATCCGCCGCCAGTAGGCATCCCTGTCCTTGGCGTAGATCAGGTCCGTGTCGCGCGGGTACCCCGGATTGGCGAAGAAGCGGACGAAGGCGATGCCGCTCCTGGCGGCGTCGTCCAGCGCGGCCAGCATCGCCTGCTTGGCGCGCTCCGGCGTGCCGTAAATCTGCTCAATATGGAACCAGGTTCCGAAGTACGTCTGGCTCAGGTGCGGGATGTTCACGCCGATGGCGCGGTAGGGCTTGCCGTCGCGGAAGAGCGCGGGGCCCTTCCGCGTGACGAAGCCCGGCCCCGGAGGCGCCGCCACGGCGGCCTGTGCCGCTGCCAACGTCAGGGCCAACCAGAAAGCCGGCGCAAGGCGGTTCGCCATAGTTCATGCTCCGTGCCGAAGGATCGGCCCTATCCTAGCACCGCCCGCCGCACGCGGGCAAGAGCGCGAGCCGAGTGCCCTCACCGCCGCACCGAGCCTCGGCCGGCCCGCACGCGGTCCTCCTGGCTGGCGTAGGCGTCCTGCTTGTACTCGCGCTTGACGATGGGGGCCGTGGCCATGCGCGGGAGGATGGGCCACCGATCCGCCTCGAATGGGGCGGGGTCCGGGTCGGCCATGGCTCGTATCTCCGGCTCGCCGCGGTAGGGGCATAGGAGATCGATCCACGCCGTGAGCTTCTGCAGCGACAGCGGGTCCAGCGCCACGCCGTGATGCTTGCCGCCCATCACCATCGCCACCAGCGGGCTCCGGTACGAGAGCGTCGTCATGGGCGCCACGGTCTTCAGCATGGCGTCGCGCGGCATGGCCGCGGGGATGAGGCTTCCGGCGATGCCCGCCGCGCCCAACGGCGGCCAGTCGAAGCTCGTGGGATTGGCCAGCTTGCCGAGGACGAGGGTGACGTAGGGCTCCATGAAGATGCCCGCGCCGGGCCGCAGCGTCAGGTCATACGCGGCCCGAGCGGAGCCCGCACCCTGATGGCAGGAGCCGCAGTGGCGGTCCAGGATCGGCTGGATGTCCCTCTCGTAGCCCAGCGTGTAGCCTGCGCCCCACGGCGGCGGATCGATGGAGCGGGGACGCCGGACCGGCGCGGCGGCGGTCGGCGCGGAGCTGTGCATCTCGTGGCATCCCACGCACCCCCGCCGCTCGCCGGGCATGACGTTGGCGAACGAGCGCATGGTCTGGATCGCCAGCCCGCGCTCGTCTAGCAGCTGGAAGTGGAGGGCCCGGCCGGGCGGCGCGTTGAAGCAGACCGAACCGTCGGCCTCGATGGGCACCGTGCCGAGGATGCGCTTGATGCCGTCGACCACCGTCACCGACAGCGGCGGCCCGCCCAGCATGATGGGCTGCGTCGTGGTGTCGCCGGGCTGCTGCGACTTGCGGCCCAGCGTGAAGGTGGACGAGTCCTGCTGGATGACCCGCAGGAAGCGCGCCGCGCCGCGCGGTACGTCCGGCAACCCGGCGTAGACGTCGGCGCTGAAGACGATGCCGGGGGCCACGGGCCGCCCCTCCTCCTCGGCGCCGGGCCATGCCACGTGGTCGGGGAGCGTGGGCGGCCGTCGGCGCGCCCGGAGCGGCATGGCGTGGAGGATGTTGTACGCGCCCTCGGTGATCAGCTCCCGGTTGCCCTCGACATCCATCAGGTAGAGGCTGAAGTGGGGCGAATCGCTCCGCCGGGCCGACACCAGGAAGAGCGACGGGCTGAGCGGATAGGGCGACCGGTAGGCGGCGAAGCGGCCCGATGCATGGTAGCCGGCGCGCTCAGGACGCTCGCCGGGACCGTCGCCCACCTCGCCCCAGGGCACGTCGGGCGTCACCTTGGTCAGGCCGGCGGGGTAGTTCAGCCCCACGGCGCGGTCCACGATCCCGATGCTCCCGTTGAAGACATCGTGGTGGCCCACTCCGGCGAACATCACGCGGCGGCTTCCGGGGATCGGCCGCGCCTCGAAGAGCATGTCCGGCCAGAAGCTCTGGTTGCCCCAGTAGGCGCTGACGCCGGTGCCGTCCGGGTTGGCGGTCCAGAGGCTCTGCACCCGGATCTGCTCCTTGTCGGTGTACTCCCACCGCGTGTAGAGCAACCGCCCGTCCGGGAGCACGGCGGGGGTGTAGTCCGGCTCGTTGTTGGCGCTGATCAGGTAGATGCCGCGGCCGTTCGCATCGCACTTGGCCAGCACGGTGCTCTCGATGTAGGGCCCGCAGCGGACGAAGCTGTTGGCCCGCGTGGTGCAGAACCGGATGGAGCCGTCGGGCGCGTAGACGGGACTGATGTCGTCGTACCGGCCGAAGGTGAGCTGCCGCAGGCCCGCGCCGTCGGAGCCGACCTCGTAGAGGTGGTACGTCTTGTCGGCGTGGGGCTTGAAGCAGAAGAGCACCCGCCGGCCGTCAAACGAGACATCGGGCCTGCCGAGCGCGCCGACGCCGGACATGAGCCGCGTGAGCCTGCCGCCCGGATGCAGCCCATCCAGCGTGAGGAGCCGCCCGCCGCTGGAGGCGCGCTTGCCCAGGTGGTGGAGCGCCTCGTGGGGCCATTCGCCGCCCTGCGGATAGGGCGTGTCCACCAGCAGCAGGCGGCTGAAGTCGATGGCCGGGTCGCGCATCAGTACGCGCCGCTTCACCTGCCGGACTGCCAGGTAGAGGTCGCGGGCGGCAGGCCCGTCCGGCGGACCGGCGAACCGGCGGACCCGTTCCGCGAGGCGGTCCAGTTCGGCCGCATCGGCGGCAAGCCCCTGCGACGGCCGCGCCGCGGCGACGCGCGCCGCCACCTTGCGCGCCCAGCCGATCTCCTCGCCGGCCCGCCTGAGCATCGGCGCGCCCTGGGCCTGGTAGAGCCAGTCGCGCCGGAGCGCGTCGGCCGCCTCGGGCGGCGTGAGGGTCCGCGTCTCCGGCGTGGCGTCCTCGGCCGTCATGGCGATGCGCTCATCCGGCTGGGCCGAAGCCGCCGCCGCGCCGCTCGCCAGGGGTATCCCGTACTTCGCGGCCAGGTAGCCGCGAACCTGGGCGCACTCCTCGGCGCTGAGGGCCTCGTTGTAGATCAGCGCCTCGGCGATGTCGCCGGTGAGGAACTCCGTGGGGGCGCCCGCCTGCGGGCACGCGCCGATGAAGAGGGGAAGTCCGTTCGCCAGGATGGACGCCGATGCCGCCACGCCCCGGCCCTGGGCGCCGTTCAGCGCCTGCGAGATGCGGCGGCCGTCGAGGCGCAACTCCACAATGGAGAGGCGCTCCAACCCGGCGCCGTGCCGCAGCTGGGCCCCGCGGGAAGTGCCGTCGCGCTCCAGCCCCAGGTGCGTCCAGGGGTGCAGGCCGTCGCGGCTGACGGCGATCCCGTAGCCGCTCCAGGGCGGGCCCCAGTGGTTCTTGCTGAAGAGCCACATGTTCTGTGCGCCGGCCTCGGCTCGGGCCACGACGAACGCCGTGAGGCGCCGGGCGGTCAGCGACGCGCCCGCGCCCACCGAGAGGAACTGCCCGCGCTCCGCGTCGAACCGCATGGTGCGGAGGCCGGTGGCCGGATCGACGCGCACCGTCGGCCTGCGCTCGGCGTCCGGCTGTGAGGCGTGGTTCCCGTTGCCGCTCTTATCGGCCCAGACGGCCTGCGGCGCATCGCCCGGATCCTGGGCGTCGAGCCAGAGCGCCAGGCGCGGACCGGTGACGGGCCCGGCGACGCGCGCGGGCATCGGCGCCGCCAGGGCGTAGAGGCCGAGGAGCGCCGCAGCAACACAAGCCGCCGCGCCGGGCACGCACCGTCTGCCGGTCGATCCGCAAGCGCTCTTCACAGATTGCCGTCCTCCTTGCCGATCCTCTATGGGCTGATGACCATCGGCCATGTCCATGGCGGCATACGGGGACCGCCAGCCACGACTTACGTGGTCCGCTAAGCGTCGTCGCTCCTCTTGGCAAGCCACCTGTGGAGGGTCGTGGCCAGGTCGGTGGGCGACACGGGCTTGGTGATGTAGTCGTCCATCCCCGCCTGCAGGCAGGCGTCGCGGTCGCCCCGCATGGCGCCCGCTGTCATTGCGATGATGGGCACCGATCTGTCAAGCACCTTCGACGAGGCATCGCGCACTCCGCGGGTCGCTTCAAAGCCGTCCATCTCGGGCATCTGGCAGTCCATCAGCACCAGGTCATACGGTGTTGATCGTAACGCGGCCAGCGCCTCGCGCCCATTGCCCACCGCGTCGGCCCGGAGACCCAGCTTGCGCAGGAGCATCAGTGCCACCATCTGGTTGGTCGGGTTGTCTTCGGCCACCAGGACACGGCCGGCGAGCCGCGCCGCCGCCTCTGCGTCGAGTTCGCCGGGCCTGGCAGTCCCAAGCGCGGCATCGGGCCGGCCCATCTCCAGCACCTCGAGTATGCATGCCCGGAGGGCCGCCTGACGCACAGGCTTGGTCAGGCATCTGGAGACCCCGTGGGCCGCCATCCTCTGTGCGGCGCCGTGCTCCGACAGCGAGGTGAGCATCATCATCAGTGTTCCCCGCAGTTCGCGATCCTTCGCGATAGCCGCTGCCAGCTCCTCCCCGTCGATGCCGGGCATATGCATGTCGAGGATGGCCAACCGGAAGGGCCGCCGCGCCCGCGCAGCATCCCTCAGCATGCAGAGGGCCCGTTCGCCGTCCTCGGCTTCGGCATGGTCACAGCCCCACGTCTCGAGAAGCGTCGAAAGGAGTAGCCGGTTCACGTGGTTGTCATCGACCACCAGCACGCGAACGCCCTGCAGGGGCGTACCCGATGCGGCGCCGGCCGACCCGTCGGCTCCTCGGGCGGCGACCCGGCCCAGGACGGCGGTGACCCAGAATGTAGACCCCTTCCCGACGACGCTCTCGACGCCGATCGAGCCGCCCATCAGCTCCGCAAGCTGCTTGCTGATGGCCAGCCCAAGCCCGGTTCCGCCGTACTTGCGCGTGGTGGATTGGTCGGCCTGGCTGAATGCGTCGAAGATCTGCGCCTGTTTGTCGGCGGGTATGCCGATCCCTGTATCGGTCACCGCGAAGCGCACGGTCAGCGTCGTCTCGGTCTCGGACTCCAGGGAGGCATGGAGCGCAACGCTGCCGGTGTCGGTGAACTTCACGGCGTTGCTGCAGAGGTTGATCGCGATCTGGCGGAGCCTGCCTGCATCGCCGCGAACCATCTCGGGCAGATCGGCATCGACCATGCAGACGATGTCCAAGCCCTTCTGCTGCGCCTTGAGCGCCACGACCTCAATGGCATCTTCCATGGCGGTGCGAAGGTCGAAGTCCAGTGGCTCCAGGTCCAGCTTGCGCGCCTCGATCTTGGAGAAGTCCAGGATGTCGTTGATGAGTGCCAGTAGCGAGTCGCCGCTGGACCGGACGATCTGCGCGAACTGCCTCTGGTCGGCCGTCAGTTCAGTATCGAGGAGCAGGCCCGTCATCCCGATGATACCGTTCATAGGCGTCCGGATCTCGTGGCTCATGCTTGCCAGGAACTCGCTCTTGGCGCGGCTGGCCTCTTTTGCCTGTTCGGCGAGTGCATTGGCCTCGTCGCGGGCGATGGCAAGCTGGGCATTGGCCTCCACGATCTTGCGCTCAGCCTCAAGCCGATCCGTGATGTCGCTGAGAATGCCCACCGCGTGCCAGCCGCTGTCCATATGCACCGCCGACAAGGAGAGGCGAACCGCGATCTCGACGCCGTCCTTGCGGATCGCCGCCAGGTCGAGGACCTGCCCCACGGCGGCGCCCTGGCCGCTCTGCAGGAACCGACCGTAGGCTGCCTCCGAGGCGGGCCGGAACCGCTCCGGCGCCAGCAAGTCGTGCAGGTTCTTGCCCGTCACCTCGTCCGCGGTATAACCGAAGATCCGCTCCGCCGCCGGGTTCCAGTAGCTGATCCCGCCCTGGGCGTCCATCATCAGGATCGCGTCCTGGGCGGAACTGGTGATGGCCCGGATGCGGCCTTCGCTGGCGGTGAGATCGGCGATCACGGCGTCGAGCCTGGCTTCCGCCTGTCCCGATACGGCCCATAGCAGGTGCAGCACCGCACCGAACAGGAGCAAGGCCATGACGAAACCGGCGGCCAACGCCCCTCGGGCCGCATAGATGTCGTCTGTGACATTGCGCACCACGATGAGGTCGGCTACGTCGTGGCCGGCTCCGTCATGGGCAGGGATCGCCCCGCAGGCCAGGACTCGCCGCCCGACCTCCGTCTGCATCAGCGGCATCTGCTTGTCCGGGGAGTGGCGGCCCGCGTGCCATGCGGCCACATCGCGCGGAACTGCGACACCCGCCGCACCGATGATGCCGTAGTCCGGGAAGTCGTGCCACTCACGCCCTGCGCCCACTGCCTGGCGCACCTCAGCCAGCGTGTCCGGCGCCAGGCGCTTCTTCCGGATTGCGAGCAAGAGGTCGGACTGCAGGTCCTTGGCCAGCCGGTCCAGCGCGCGGTCCAGTTGCATGCCCAACTCGACGTACCCGATCAGCTTGCCCCGGCTGCTGCATGGCCGCACGTAGCGTAGCGTGACTATGCCGAGAACGCCCGGC
>CAISJD010000080.1 GCA_903885605.1 uncultured Chthonomonas sp.
ACCGCCACTTGGTCGACCCACAGAAGTGGCGGTCTTGACCCGCGCGCCCGTTGCCCTTGACGTCGCCCTGAGTGAAACGAAGGGCCCCGACTCCGGCACCGCTCCTTCGCATCTCGGCGCGAAGCGCGGGCCTTCACCCGACGCCTCGCCGCCCACGCAAGCCACAGCGGCGCAGGAGTCGGGGTCCTTCACTGCGTTCAGGACGACAGTCAAGGCCGGCCCATCCACGACAGCCACTTGGTCGACGCACAGAAGTGGCGGTCTTGGCCCGCGCGCCCGTTGCCTTTGCCGTCGCCCTGAGTGAAACGAAGGGCCCCGACTCCGGCACCGCGGCTTCGCCTCTCGGCGCGAGAGGCGCAGCTCGTAGCCGCTGGTTCAGTAGGTCCGCGCCGCCGTTGCGCCGGCCGTATCGAAACCACCGGCGCACCCTCGCCGCGGCAGGTGCGCCGCGTCCGTGTTCGTCCGTGGAGGTCCGTGTGGGTCCGTGTGGGCCTTACGGCGGCACGGACGAGCACGGACGAACACGGACCTCCACGGACGCCGGCGCATCGTAATACCAGACACATTACGGCGTCTTCCGGCCAATACTCGGGAACCACGCACGGGTGCGTGCCGTCTTTAGGGTACACTTGTCTACATATTCCACGCCCTGGCGCGCGTCTGCGGCTTCGGGCGTTCGAGAGGGTAAGAGAGATGCCCGAGAACCACGAGACACGCCGCTCCGGCCGGTTCGTCCACGTGCCCCACGACCTGATCGACTATCGCGACGCGCTCCTGAGCGCCGGCCGGCTGCTGCCCGTCGACTGGATCGTCTACGAGACCATCCGGCGCCATGAGAACGCCGAGGGCAGGGCCTACTGCTCCCAGCGCGCCGTCGCGGCCCGCACGGGCATCTCCGAACGGAACGTGGCACGCGGCGTGGCGCGGCTGCGGGAGGCGGGCCTGGTGGCCGTCGAGGCTCGGGCCTGCTACCCCCGCCGCTTCGCCTACCGGATCCTGCCCATGCCGACAGGAGGGCGCCCTGTCCTGCCGCCGGAGTGCGCTCAGCGGGTTGCTGTCATGCCGGCCATGGCGCCCACTGTCCCGCCGGCGGTGTCCGTTGCTGTTACGCCGGCCATGGCGAACGAAGAAGACGTTAAGAGTCAAGAAGACGTTCTTGAAGAAGACCAAGGCAGCAGCGGC
Organism: uncultured Chthonomonas sp.; assembly: GCA_903885605.1. Taxonomy (GTDB): domain Bacteria; phylum Armatimonadota; class Chthonomonadetes; order Chthonomonadales; family CAJBBX01; genus CAJBBX01. Next base: position 1,183 of record CAISJD010000080.1, read on the forward strand.
GGGGCTCTGGCCGCTCCGGCGGTGGCGCAAGAGACTCCGTGGCCAGGGCCGGCTGCCGCTGCACGGCTGGAGCCCGATCCGGAGGCACGGCCCGACGGGACGCAGGAGTGGTGCGCCTCGGCGCGGCAGGCCCGGGCGCTTCGCCAGGCCCTGGCACGGGGCTACGGCCTGCCGGAGGCGGAGGCGGCGCTCCGCGAGTGCCGGCGCAGGGAGGCTTGCGGCGAGGTCAAGGGCGGCGCTATCCGGAGCCTGGGCGCCTACGTGGTCACGCTGCTGTCCGAAGGCTGGAAGCCCGTGCAGGCCGGATGCGCGCCGCCGCGGCCCGAGTGGCGCTCCTGGCGGAGCGGCACGGTCGTCCGTTCCCGCCGGTATCCCGACAGGCGGCTGGTGGTGAACAGCGTCAGCGCCGGCGGCATCATCGCCAGGACGCCGGACGGCCAGTACGTCACAGTCTCAGCCGCCGCCTGCGCCGAACGCCTCGAGCCCGTCCCGGCAGGCGAGTAGGGGCGGTGCAAGGCGCTCCGGGTCCGTGTCCGTCCGTGTCCGTCCGTGGAGGTCCGTGTGGGTCCGTGCCGCCTACGCGACGAGTGCGACCTCGCGCGTCGGGAGCGACCGAACCTGAATGGACTTCAGGTCGACGTTCACGCTGGCATGGTCGATGTCGATACCGACCAACGTCCCGGCCTCGTCAAAGTCAAGAACGACGCCGGGTCGGACCTCCAGGGCCTCGACGCCGGGCTTGTCGAGGAGGTCGATGTAGAGCGAATCCGTATCAGGGTAGTAGTTGAATATCATCTTGGTTGCATCATGATTGCGTGTCTGGCTCGAAATCGCGATCAAAGAAGGCGTTGTGAATGGTCACGCCATCATCCAGCGTAACCACGCGCAGATACTTGCACTCGGCGGCGATGAATCCCCACCGTTGGATGCGGCCGTCGGGCTGTGCTCGGGTCTTGAGCGGGTGCGAGAGCACGGATTCGCACCACTCCTGCCTCAGGTAGGGGCGCTTGCGCAGTACCTGCTCAAGGTAGTACCGGGTGAATTCCATTGGCAGCGACCTCAACACAGTATACACCCGGCCTCGCCGGGAGGGCTCAATGCAGCCACTTCGCCGACCCGCGGAAGTGGCGGCCTCACCCCGCCCGGTCGTTGCCCTTGCCGTCGCGCCGCCGTTGCCTTGCTCCCTCTCCCGCGCTCTCGAAGCTACTGCTCACGGCAACGGAGATGAGCGGGAGAGGGCCCGGGTGAGGGCTTGACGAAGGGATCGCTCCACTTGCCACCCCGCCTACGGCCGAATCGGTATCGGCTCCGACAGCGCGCGGCGGCCCCGCAGCATCCGAATGCCCTCGCGGGTTAGACGCAGGTACCAGTCGCTGGGCATGCCTTCCAGCGTGTCGAAGTGGCCCTCGACAGGCGGCGTGTCGGTCACCCGTCTCCATGGTACTATGGGTCCGGCCACGCTTGGACGTTCGCACGCACCGGGCCTGCGGCGTTTACGCGCACCAGGGCCACGCCGCGCCACATCCGTCGCCACTGCGGCCAGACGATATCCTTGGTCGCGGCCTTGCCGGGGCCAGCCGCGTCTGGATCCCAAACAGAAACGCACGCCCGGTCCATCTCGTCCACAACCACGATGTGGCCCGGCGCCACCAGTGCCAACAGCGGCAGCGCCTGCTTCCGGAAGTCGGCCTCGGTGAGCTGCATGCCCTTCAGCGGGATTCCGTGGCGGCCGGCGGTCCGGGCCAGGGCCAGCAGCGTGGTGCCCTCATGGCTGGTCGCGGCATTGCGCGCCAGGAGGGCCAAATCGGCGGGCTTGCCCTCTCGCCGCAGCAGCTCCGCCAGGCACTCCGGCCCGCACATCGACCCGCTGCGCCGCCGCGCCCGGTCGGACGCCAGCGAGATCGCCCGAGCCCGCCGCTGCAGCGCCTGAACGTCGCTGGGCACATCGCCGCCGTGCAGCCGGGCGATACGCCGAACTGCGCCATGGACCTCCGCGCTCTCCGGGTAGGTGCGTATCACGTCTCGCAGCTCCGCCTCGCCTGCCTCCCGGTCGCCCATGGCGAGGGTGCAGACGGCGTGCTGGTAGGCCGCGTCGGACTCTGCAGACAGGAGCGCGTCTCGGCTGTTGGGGCCACCCGGTACCGGCGCTGCCATACCCGCCTTCGCACCCGCGACCGCGGCGGCGAAGCGCTCGCGGGCCAGCGGGTACTCCTTCCGCCGAGCGGCCGAATAGGCCATGAGTATGCGGGCGCGTGTGACCGGTACCAGAGCGTCT
>CAISJD010000081.1 GCA_903885605.1 uncultured Chthonomonas sp.
GCGCGGACGAGGTATGGGGCTGCGGCGCGGTCATGGTTTGCTCCGGCTAGATGATAGCACCGCCGGGGCGGGGTCGGGACGGCGGCGGGGCGACGTTGGGTAACCTGACTCCATGGAACTCACAGATACGAGCGGCCGCGCCGCCGCGGCGCTCCGGGCCGGAGTGGCGGTCACGGCGATGCTGCTGGCGTGCGGCCTGGCGCTGGGCTCATGGCGCCACGCCACGACGCTGCTGTACGCGGGCCTGCTCAGCGCGATCATCACCCCGGTTGTCCGGCTTGCCGTGGCGGCCCACGCCGAGGGGCGCGCCGGCAACCGGGCTTCCGTGGCCGCGGCGGCGCTCACCGCCGTCGCGCTGGCGGCCGCGGTGGCCACGGCGCTGGCGCCCCGCCTGTGGCGCTGAGACGGCCGGACCAGGGTGCGGTATACTTCCGCCGCTCCGGGAACGCGGCCGACCGATGAAACGCCGCCCTCCGGTGCGCCACCCCCTATGACGCTGCCAGAACTGCCCCGGCGCATCGACGCCCTCGCGTGCCTTGACGACATCCTCGGAGCCCTCCGCACGCCCGGATCGCCCTGCCAGGTCGACGGCATCGCAGGCGTCTCCAAGGCGCTCCTCACCGCGCGCGTCCACCAGCGCACCGGCGCGCGCATCCTCGTCCTCACCTCCGGCGACGAGCAGATGCAGCGCATGGCCGATGACCTGCGCAACTTCGGCGTGCCCGAGGAACAGCTCTTCATCCTGCCTGCCTCCGAGGGGCGCTGGCAATCCCGCGATGCCACCGACTGGCGCCAGGTCGGCGAGCGCGTCGCCGGCCTGGTCGCCCTGGGCCGCCCCGAGCCCTGCATCGTCGTCGCCACCGCCGAGGGCGCCAGCCAGCGCGTGGGCGCGCCGGCCGACATCCTGAGCCGCGCGCTGGACCTCAAGCAGGGCGACCGCATCGAGATGGACGCCGCCCTGGGCCGCCTGGCCGCGCTGGGCTACGAGATCGAGACCACCGTCACGCGGCCGGGCCAGTTCGCCCGGCGCGGCGGCATCCTGGACATCTACCCCATCACGGCGTCGGCGCCCATTCGACTGGACTTCTTTGGAGACGAAGTAGAGCGCATTCGCGTTTTCGACGCGGGCACGCAGCGCTCCCTGCGCGAGGTCGAGCGGGTGACCGTCTACCCGGCGCGGGAGTTCCGCCTCACCAGCGAGGGCATCAACCGAGCCCTGCCCAGCCTCCAGGCCATGCTGAAAGCCCGCGAAGCCGAGCTCCGTAAGCTCAGCCTGCGCGAGGCCGCCGACCGCGTGGCCGAGAGCGTGGGCGACGACCTGACGCGGCTGGAGAGCGGGGTCTGGTTCGACGGCATCGAGGAGTACATCGAGTTCCTGACGCCGATCACCTCCGACGCGTTCGGCTTCGCGGCCGGATCACCCGAGGGCGCGCCGCCGGCGGTCCTGGTGGTCGACGAGCCCGACCAGGTGCAGATTCACTGGGAACACCACAGCCGCGAGCTCTCGTCGTCCCGCGATCGGCGGCGCGAGCGCGGCGAACTGCTCTTCGGCGCAGATCCCGAGGACCGCTTCGCGCCCGCGCTGGAGCGCGCCGCCCGCGAGCTGCCGACGCTGGTCCTCAGCGCCATCCCGAGGGTCCACGAGGGCTTCGAGCAATCGGCCCGATGGCCGGTGACCGCGGTGCCCATCGAGGGCTACCGCTCGCGGCTCGACGTCTTCGCCGCCGAGATCCGAAACTGGATCGCCAACCAGGGCCTCTGCGTCCTGGTGAGCAGCCAGCCGCACCGGGTGCGGGAGATTTGCGGCGAGCTGGGCCTGCCCGTTGCGGGAGATGGGGGGACGGGGTCCCCTGCCGCCGTGAGCGCCTCCTCGCCGTCGGCAGACCCAGACACAGAGGCCCGAGCCACCAGGGGCGTGCCGCCTGCACCCCTTCAGGTGGGGCTGGTAGTCACCGAGGGCAAGCTCCGGCAGGGGCTCAAGTTCGCCGAGATCGGGCTCTTCCTCGCCACCGATGCCGAGCTCTTCGGCGCTTCGCGGCCCGTGGCGGCCCGGAAGCGATCCACCGGCGGCGTGCCCATCTCCACGCTCCTGGACCTGCGGCCCGGCGACTACGTGGTGCATGTGAACCACGGCATCGGCGTCTACCGGGGCCTGGTCAAGCGCATCTCCGAGGGCGCCGAGAAGGACTTCCTCCACATCCAGTACGCGGGTGTGGACCGGCTCTTCGTGCCCGCCGACCAGATCGACCGCGTCCAGCGCTACATCGGCACCGAGGGCGCGGCTCCTACCGTCAACCGCATCGGCGGCGTGGAGTGGCAGCGGACCACGCGCAAGGCCCGTGAGCAGGCCAAGCTCATGGCCAAGGAGCTTATCGACCTCTACGCCGCGCGGCAAGCCGCCGAGAGGCCGCCCTACGGCGAGGACAGCCTCTGGCAGGCGGAGATGGAAGAGGCCTTCCCGTACGACGAGACGCCGAGCCAGCTCCGTGCCATCAATGATGTGAAGGCCGACATGGACCTGATGCGCCCCGCCGACCGCCTCATCTGCGGCGACGTGGGCTTCGGCAAGACCGAAGTGGCCATCCGCGCGGCGTTCAAGGTCGTCGAGTCCGGCCGGCAGGTCGCGGTCCTCTGCCCCACCACGGTGCTGGCGGCGCAGCACCACAGCACCTTCTCCGAGCGGCTGGCGGCCTACCCCATCGAGGTGGAGCTGATGAGCCGCTTCCGCACGCGCCAGCAGCAGAAGGAGACCATCGAACGCGTCCGCACCGGGGTCACGGACATCCTCATCGGCACGCACCGCCTCCTCTCCAAGGACGTGCACTTCAACAAGCTCGGCATGGTCATCGTCGATGAGGAGCAGCGCTTCGGCGTGGCGCAGAAGGAGCAGCTAAAGCTCCTGCGCAAGACGGTGGACGTCGTCACGCTGACCGCCACGCCCATCCCGCGGACGCTCTCCATGGCGCTCTCCGGCCTGCGCGACATGAGCGTCATCGAAGACCCGCCCATGGGCCGGGTGCCGATCATCACCTACGTCCGCGAATTCGAGGACGACGTGGTGCGCGACGCGGTGCTCCGCGAGATCCAGCGCGGCGGCCAGGTCTACATCGTCCACAACCGCGTCGAGTCGATCGACCACCTGGCCCAGCGCATCCAGCGCCTGCTGCCGGACGCGCGCATCCGCGTGGGGCACGGCCAGATGTCGGAAGACGACCTCGAGCGGATCATGTTCGATTTCTACCACCACGAGTTCGACATCCTGGTCTGCACCACGATCATCGAGAACGGGCTTGACATCTCAAACGCGAACACGATTATCGTCGACCACGCCGACCACCTGGGCCTGGCGCAGCTCTACCAGCTCCGGGGACGCGTGGGTCGGTCCAACCGCCAGGCCTACGCCTACCTGCTGGTGCGCGCCCACAAGAAGCTGAGCGAGGAGGCCCAGGCCCGCCTGCAGGCCATCCGCGAGTTCACCGCGCTGGGGTCTGGCTTCCAGATCGCCATGCGCGACCTGGAGATCCGTGGCGCAGGCAACCTGCTGGGCGCGCAGCAGTCCGGCGCCGTCTGCGCCGTGGGCTTCGACCTCTACTGCGAGTTGCTGGCCCAGGCCGTCTCCGAAGCGAGGGGCGAAGAGATCGTCGATGAGACGCTGCCGCCGGCCGACCTCCCGGTGACGGCGCACATCCCGCGGACGTATATCCCCGGCGAGGCGGATCGCATCTTCTTCTACAAGCGTATGGCGTCGGTGCGCGGCAACTCCGACGTGGACTTGCTGCTGGAGGAGCTGGAGGACCGGTTCGGGTCGCCGCCGGAATCGGTCTGGAACGCCCTCAACGTCCTGCGGCTCCGGCTCCGGGCCAAGAAGATCGGCCTCTCCGGCCTGCGCGGCGAGAAGAACCAGGTGACGGTGCGCTTCGGCCCCACGGTCCACCTCACCGCCAAGGCCATCCGCTCCCTGACCCATATGTTCCCCACGCACCGGTTCCTGGCCGACTCTATGGTGCTGGGGCTCTCCGGAAAGCCCGTCCTGGGCGACATCGAGGAGATGATCGACGTGCTCGAGCACGCCCTGGCGCCGCGGCGGCCGGGCATGTAGGAGCGCCTGACCGCTTCATGGTGCAGAATATAGGCGACACGGTCGGCTCGGCCCTTTGGCCGCCGGCCCGCCCGCTGGAGTTACATGATCAATGGCGAAACTGACGTTGGACCCACGCGACACGAGCACGGACACGCAGGAACTGCTGGGCATGTACCGCCTCATGGTTCGCGTGCGGCGTTTCGAGGAGTCGCTCTACCGGCGCTACCGCGAGGGCAAGATCGGCGGATACCTCCATCGGTATGACGGCGAGGAGGCCCTGGTGGCCGGAGTGGTGCCGCTTCTGCGGCGCGACGACTACATCCTCTGCACCTACCGCGACCACGGCCACGCGATCTCCTGCGGCGTGCCCATGCGCGAGGTGATGGCCGAGCTCTACGGCCGCGTGGGCGGATGCGCCGCGGGCAAGGGCGGATCCATGCACCTCATCGGCCCGGAATACGGCTTCCTGGGCGGCGACGGCATCGTGGGCGGGCCCGTGCCGGTGGCGCTGGGCGTCGGCTATGCCATCAAGATGCGCGGCGGCGACCAGGTCTGCGCCTGCTACTTCGGCGACGGGGCCATCAACCAGGGCGGCGTGCATGAGTCGATGAACATGGCCGCGCTCTACGGCGTGCCCGTCCTCTTCATCCTGGAGAACAACGGCTACGCCATGGGCACCGCCGTGGAGCGCTCCACGCGCCAGCCCGACATGGTGGCCAAGGCCGCGGCCCACGGCATCGCCGGCGAGCAGATCGACGCCATGGATGCGCAGGTCGTGCGCGAGGCGGCGTCGCGCATCATCGGCAGCATGCGCACCACCCACGAGCCCTATTTCCTCGAGGCCCGCTGCTACCGCTACGTGGGCCACGGCGTGGCCGACAACGCCCAGCAGCAACGCTTCTACCGCGAAGAAGACGAGATCGAGCAGTGGAAGCGGCGAGATCCGCTCCTCTCGACGCGCGCCAGGCTCGTGGAGCTGGGCGCCCTGGGCGAGGCCGACGAGAAGGCCCTGGAGGCGGAGGTGGAGGCCGAGATCGCCGAGGCCGTGGCCTTCGCCGAGCAGAGCCCCGAGCCGCCGCTGGACAGCCTCTACGAGAACGTCTTCACCGAAAGCATGGGGGTTTAGAGCCATGGCGCTCATGAGATACGCCGAGGCCCTGCGCCTCGCCATGGCCGAGGAGATGGAGCGCGATCCATCGGTCTTCATCTGCGGCGAAGAGGTGGGCCAGTACCAGGGCACGTTCCGCGTCACCGAGGGGCTCATGCAGCGGTTCGGCCGCGACCGGGTCGTCGATACGCCCATCAGCGAGATAGGCATCGCGGGCATGGCCACCGGCGCCGCCATGGCCGGCCTGAGGCCCATCGCCGAGTTCATGACCTGGTCATTCGCCCTCTCGGCCATGGACCAGATCGTCAACCACGCGGCCAAGATCACCTACATGTCCGGCGGGCGCATCCAGTGCCCGGTCGTCTTCCGAGGCCCCGCGGGCACCGGCAACCAGCTCTCGGCGCAGCACTCGCAGAGCCTGGAGGCCTGGTTCATGCATGTGCCCGGCCTCAAGGTCGCCATGCCGGCCACCGCCGCCGACGCTAAGGGGCTCCTCAAGTACGCCATCCGCGATCCCAACCCGGTCATCTTCATGGAGCACGCGGGCCTCTACTCCCAGCGCGGCGAAGTGCCCGAGGACCCGGACTTCGTGATCCCCTTCGGCCAGGCCGCCATCGTCCGAGAGGGCACGGATGTCACGCTGGTGGCTTACTCGCACATGGTGTCGACCTGCCTCAAGGCCGCCGTCTCGCTGCATGACATGGGCATCTCCGCCGAGGTCATTGACCTTCGGACGCTGACGCCGCTCGACATGGACACCGTGCTCGCCTCCGTGGCCAAGACGCACCGCGCCGTGGTGACGCAGGAGGAGTGGCTCAACGTGGGAGCCGCCGCCGAGATCGCTGCCCGCATCGGCGAGATGGGCTTCGACGACCTGGACGCTCCCGTGCTGCGCGTGGGCGGCGCCGACGTGCCGATGCCCTACGCCAAGAAGCTGGAGAGCGCGGCCATACCCAACGAGCAGGACGTCATTGCGGCGGCCCTGCGCGTGACGGACTGACGGAGGGCGCCATGTTCGAGATACGCATGCCCAAGATGGGCGACGGAATGACGGAAGGCACCCTGCGCCGCTGGCTGAAGCAGGTGGGCGACGCGGTCAAGGTCGAGGAGCCCATCGCCGAGATCCAGACCGACAAGGCCGACGTGGAGATGCCCGCCGAGGATGCCGGCTACATCGTGCAGATCGTGGCCGCCGAGGGCGAGACCGTGGCCGTGGGCGCGGTGATCGCCTACCTTGGCGCCACCGCCGATGAGAAGCCCGTTGCATCTGCCGCCGCGCAGCCCGCCGCCCGGGCCGCCGCTCCGGCCGGCACGGCACGCGCAACCGCCCCCACAGCATCCGCGCCGACTGCGCAGGCCGCGGGCGGGCGCGTCAAGTCCTCCCCGCTGGCGCGCAAGAAGGCCGGCGAGCTGGGCGTCGACATCAGCGCCGTCACCGGCACCGGCGGCGGCGTGGGTCGCGTGGTCGCCCGTGATGTCGAGGCCGCTGCCGCGGCGCGCACGGCGGCTCCGGTGGCGGCTCCGTCGGCTCCGGCTCGGCAGCCCTCCCGCGCCGGCGAACTGCCGCCCGGCCGCGACGAGTCGCTCAGCCGCATGCGGAAGGCCATCGCCAGGCGCACCACCGAGAGCAAGCAGACCATCCCGCACTTCTACCTCGTCATGCCCATCGACATGGACGCGGCGCTGGACCTGCTCGTGAGCCTCAACGCCCAGTGGCAGGGCGAGAAGATCACGGTGAACGACCTGGTCATCAAGGCCTGCGTCATGGCGCTGGTCCGGCATCCCGGCGTCAACTGCGCCGTGGTGGACGACGACACGGTGCGCTTCTTCGATTCGATCAATGTCGGCATCGCCGTGGGCACCGACGACGGCCTGCGCATCCCCATCCTCCTGGACCTCGGGCGCAAGACCCTGCGTGAGATTTCGCAGGCCGCCCGAGCCATGGCCGGCAAGACCCGCAACGGCGAGCTGACCCCGCAGGATATGTCCTCCGGCACCTTCACCGTCAGCAACCTGGGCATGTTCGGCATCGAGGAGTTCTCGGCCATCATCAGCCCGCCGCAGTCGGCCATCCTGGCCGTGGGTGCGGCGGCGCCTGAGGTGACCGTGGGTGCGGACGGCGCCTTCGTGGCCCGGCGTCGCATGCGGGTGACCCTCTCCTGTGACCACCGAACCGTAGACGGCGTCCTCGGGGCCCGGTTCCTGCAGGAGATCAAGGGCATGCTGGAGAGCCCGCTGAACCTGTTGGCGTAGCATGGAGCCCGTGACCCGCGCCCAGATGGCCTCCGACCTGGCCAGGATGGGCGTTCGCCGCGGTGGGATGTTGCTCGTGCATAGCTCCCTCAAGGCCACGGGCGCGGCCGACGCCGAGGCGATCATCGCCGCCCTGCTCGACGCATTGGGGCCGGAGGGGACGCTCCTCCTTCCGGCCCTCACCTACCTGCAGGATCCGCCCTGGGTGCATGACACGCGGAACACGCCGGTCTGCATCGGCTGGGTTCCGGAGTACTTCCGCCGTCGGCCGGGCACGGTGCGGAGCCTCCACCCCACGCACTCGGTCTGCGCCGCCGGCGCCCGCGCCGAGGAGATCACCGGCGACCACCGCCTCGACACCACGCCCTGCGGACCCAACTCGCCCTTCACCCGGAACCTGCGCGAGGGCGGGCAGATCCTCATGCTCGGCTGCGGACTGGCGCCCAACACCAGCATGCACGCCATCGAAGAGATCGCCGGCGCGCCGTACGCGCTGGGCAAGCCCGCCGAGTACACCCTCACGGACGCGTCGGGCCGCACCTTCCGCAAGGTCTACACGCCCCACGGCTTCGGCGCGACGCTGCAGCAGTACCCCCGCGTGAGGGGCGTGCTGCGAGAGCCGGACCTCCGTTCGGGCATGGTGGGCCGCGCCGGGGCGCACCTGATGGACGCCGCCGCGCTGCTGGCCGCCGTGACGCAGGCCATGCGCTCCGACCCATACCACTTCGTGGACCCGCCGCCGCCTGAAACCGACGGAGCGGCGAACCGGTAGTCGGTGCATCCCCGGCCGTCATCTGGAGACAGGATATGCCTAGCTTGCGGCAACTGAGGAAGTGGCTCGTGCCGGCGTTGCTCATCGTCGGCGTGGGAACCTGGCAGCTCGTCTCATCGCGCCGCCCGCAGCCCGTGGAGACCTCCACCGCCCGGCAAGGTGAGCTCGTGGCCGAGTGGTCCGCCGTGGGCTACGTGGAGGCCGTCACCGCCGACATCACCTCGCCGCAGATCGGCCGGGTGGAGCGCGTGAAGGTGCGTGAGGGCGACACGGTGGCCGCCGGCGCCCTGCTGGCGGAACTCGACCTGCAGGGCGCCCGAGCCATGGTCAGCGGAGCGGACGCCGGGCTGGCCGCCGCCCGCGCCCGCGGCCGCTCCGCCGACGCGCTGGTGGGCGAGTTCGCCGACGCCCTGCGGGAGCGCGAGAGCCGCGCGCGCACAGAGGTCTACGCCGCCGGGCTTCGCCGCGACCAGGCCGCCGCCGCCTACGAGGCCGAGAGACGATCGGCGCCCGCCCGCGTGGCGGCCGCCAGGGCCGACGTCGAAGCCGCGCAGGCCTCGCTCCGGGATCTTGAGCAGGGAGCCCGCGAGGAGGAGCGCCAGCAAGCCGCGGCCGAGGTCTCCGGCGCCGAGGCCAGCCTGCGCCGGGCCAGGGCCGACCTGGCGCGCGCCGAGGAGCTGAACCAGCAGGGCGCGACCGCCCAGCGCGACGTGGATGCCGCCCGCGAGGCCGTGACGCTGGCCCAGACCGCGCTGGAGGTTCGCCGGAAGGCGGCGGCGCTGGCAGCGAAGGGCGCACGCGCCGACCAGGTGGCCGCAGCACGCGCCCGCCTTAGGGCCGCCGAGGCCCAGGTGACCGTGGCCGAGGGCCTGCTGGCCAACGTCGACATCCTGGCCGACAAGGTGAGCGAGGCCAAGGCGGCCGTCCGCGCCGCGGCGACGGCATCCGCCGAGACCCGGACCGGGCGCAAGCGCCTGCAGGCCCTGCGGCAGGACGCCGAAGCCGCGCTGGCCGGGGCGCAGCAGGGCGTGGCGGGGCTGGACCAGGCGCAGGCGGCCATGGGAGAACGGCTGGTACGCAGCCCCTTCGCCGGAGTGGTGAGCCGCCGTTACGTGGACCCCGGCGACATGGCCTCGCCGCAGGCGCCGCTCTTCACCGTGGTGGACCAGGGCCGCATCTGGGTCTCCGCCGAGGTGGACGAGCAGGACCTGGCGCCCATCCGCGTGGGCCGCGCCGTCGAGGTCTCCGCGTCGGCCTATCCGGGGCATCCGTTGCCGGGGCACATCGCCCGCATCGGCGGCGCCGCCGTGCCGCAGACCGAGGTCAGGACCGGAGCCCGACTCGTCCGCGTCCGCGTCGAGCTGGAGGGTTCCGCCGGCCGCTCGCTGCTGAAGCCGGGCATGGAGGTCCATGTGGCCGGCCGCGCCGTGCTGGCCTCCGACTGCGTGCTGGTGGCCTCCGACGCGGTGACCGACGACGAGAACGGCTCCTTCGTCTGGGTGGCAGAGCAGGGCGTCGTCCGCAAGCGGAGCGTGAAGGCGGGGCGCATGTCCGGCCGCGAGACCGAGGTCCGCTCGGGCCTGCGCGCGGGAGAGAAGGTCGTGGTCTCCGGCAAGGAGGCGCTCACCGAAGGCCTCCGCGCCGCCCCCATCCCGGCGGCCCAGAAGTGATGCGCCTGTTCCGCCGTTCGGCTCCTCCCCCTCCTCCGCCCCTCCGGACGCCCTGCTGGCGAGGATGGAGCACATGGAGAAGCTCTACGGCACGGGCGAGGTGGCCGTCCACGCCCTCATCGATGTCTGCCTGGAGCTGCCGCGAGGCGAGCTCGTGGTCTTCGTCGGGCCCAGCGGATCGGGCAAGACGACGCTGCTCAACATCATCGGCGGGCTGGACCATCCCACCAACGGCTCCATCACCGTGGCCGGGCAGGACCTGGCCGGGCTACCCGAGGCCGAACTGACCCGCTACCGCCGCCAGAAGGTGGGCTTCGTCTTCCAGTTCTTCAACCTGGTTCCCACGCTCACCGCCCGCGAGAACGTGGAGCTGGTGGCCGAGCTGGCCGAGAGCCCCGCCGATGTGGGCCAGGTGCTGGAGTCGGTGGGCCTGGGCCACCGGGCCGACCACTTTCCGGCGGCCCTGAGCGGTGGCGAGCAACAGCGCGTGGCCCTGGCCCGGGCGCTGGTAAAGCGGCCCGACCTGATCCTGGCCGACGAGCCCACGGGAAGCCTGGACTACGAGACGGGCATCCGCGTCCTCGAAACCATGCGCGCCGTGACCCGCGACTCCGGCCACACGGTCTTCCTCGTGACGCACAACAGCGAGATCACCCGCATGGCCGACCGCGTCGTCCACCTCCGCAGCGGCCGCGTGGCCGAGATCGAGGTGAACGCCGAGCCCGTGCCGCCCTCGCAACTGCGCTGGTAGCGAGGAGCTACCGGAGCAGCAGCCCCAGCGGCTCGTCGGGCCTGGGCGGCGCCAGGAGACGCGAGGCGGGACGGTGCGCCAGGTACCATCGCAGCACGTCGCCGAACCCGGCCAGCCCCTCCGGCGGGCTCGAGCCGACGTCGAGCCTGCCCTCGCGGTAGTCGCGGGCAGCGTCGCGGTCCGCGGGGCGCCGGTAGAGGGCGGTTATCTCGGCAGCGGTGGTCGCCTTGCCCGTCACCCGCTCCCAGCCAGTGACGCCGCTGAGGATCGACTTCCGGAGCAACGAGCCGTGGACCCGTTGCCGCAGCACCCGCTCAACGGCATCCAGCCGATCCGGGGCGCTCCCAAGGGCCCTCTCGGCCTGCACCAACTGCCACGCGTGCTCCATGGCCTGGCTGAGGATCACGCCGCTGGAGCGTGGGTGCGGGTACCGCCAGCCGCCGCAAGGGTCCTGCGACTGGGCCAGGAAGCCCGCCACGGCCTCCACGGTGTCGCGGAGCTTCGGCTCACCGGGGCGCAGCCGCATCAGCTCGGGCAGTCCCTCCAGCGCGTACCCGATGATGTAGGGCTTGGCGAACGGGTGCAGATACCCTTGCGAATCCTCCTCAATAAAGGGCGGGTCCGCCTTGATCGGCCGGCCGCCCTCGGTGAAGAGGTCGCCCGTGCTGAGGCAGGCACGGAGCTCGCGGAAGAGCCGCAGCGCCTCCTCGAGGTACCGGGTCTCACCCGTGAACCGGTGGAGCCGCAGGAAGTCCTGCACGCAGCCCACGTTCCGCGTGGTTTCGGCGCCTGCATGGAGGAACTCCACCGCGTAGGCGACCTGGGCCTGGAGGGCCTCCAGCATCCGCGGGTCGCCGGTTGCCTCGAATGCCTCAAAGAAGGCCGCGAAGCCCTTGGTGCAGAAGGTCACGGAGCTGTTTGAGCGCCACATGAAGGACGGCTCGGACGGTGGGGGCGTCTGCCCCATGGCCGCGACGTTGTTGTACCGAGTGCCGCCGCGCTGCTCGGGGCCCCACCAGACCGACAGGTCGTGGAAGTTGCCGCACCAGCGCAAGGCCGTCTCGGTGAGGCGACGGTCGCCGCTCCGGCGCGCCTCGTCGAGCATGGCCGCCGCGTGGTTCAGGCGGTTCATGCCGAAGGCCGGGCCGTGCGGCCGTCCCTCGTTCCAGCCTGTGACGTTGCCAGCGTCATCACCCTCGGCGGCCGAGGAGACGAGGGCGTCGCGCTGCATGCGGGCCAGGTCGGCCAGTTTCGGCTGCTTGGCGAGGTCCGCCGGCGGTCCCGAGCCGTAGAGCGCGTCCCATTCGCGCCAATCGACACGTATGCCGTGCGCGGGAAGCAGCGACGGCTGCAGCGGAGCCACAGAGGCGGGGCTGATCACCATGTCGGCGCGACGCCACGCCCTCTCCTGCATGGGCACGCGGTCGGAGCCGGTGCAACGCAGGTACCGGTAGCGGAAGCGGCCCGCATCGAGGCTCGCCTCCAGCTTACCGCGCCGGTTGAGCGGCTGCATAGGGTGCTCAACACGGTAGGCTCCGTCCAGTGTGAGGGCTGCGGCCTTGCCGTCGGCGCAGCCGCGCTCGACAGGGCCGGTCAGCGGCTCCTCGTTGCCGCCCGAGCGCAGTGCGGCCCGAGATGCGTCGCCCTCCAGCCGCCAACCCAGGTCGGGCGCCCTGCCGAAGCCGGGCTCGGTGGACTGAAGGTGCGCCACCAGCGTCACCTGTCCCACGGCATCGGACCGCGCCTCGATGACCCGCGGCCAGGTTTTGTCCTCGATGTGCAGCCGCTGCCAGGCGCAGGCGCCGTTGCGCTCCACCTCCTCCATCCGAACCGCGCAACTCGGGTCGGCGGCAGGCCAGAGCGCGTCGGCCCGGAAGGAGCGTCCATCGGCATAGGAGATGGATGCGCCCTCCCGGTCGAGGGTCACCAGTACCGGCAACGGCGCCCAGATCGCCTGTGCCACGCCCTGACGGAAGCTGAAGCGGACCGGCGCGGCGCCGAAGCGGTACGGGAAGGTCACCAGGGCGCGGCGGGCGTACCGGGGCCGGCCGGTGCGGCTCGGATGCCACGTGAGCTCGCGCTGGGCGCACGGAACGGGCTTGCCCGCGGTCGTGGCCGCCAGATGGGAGCCCCGACGCAGGAGGCCGTCGCGGAGCGGCACGGAGACGCGGACGATCTGCAGCCCCGGCGCAGCGGGAGTGACCACCACGTCGACGGCAAGGGCGGGCACGGTGAGCGCCGCCAGGGCCGCCGCTACAGCCAGCGTTCGAGCCACTCCCACGCCTCCTCCTGCATCGCTACGTTGAACTCGTGCGGCGTGTCGTAGAGCCGGGTCCGGAGGCGATCCGTTGCGCCGGCCTTGGCCCAGCAGGCGGCCAGCTTGTCGAACGCCGAGCGGACGCCCTCCGGCGCGAAGAGCGTATCGCGCGAGCCGTTGATCACCAACAGCGCGGTCGGCGCGGCCATGGAAGCTATATCCGGGTAGTCCAGGTGCCGGGTGAGACCGGGGATGAGCATCGTCTCGCCGAGGGTCCAGCGGATATGCTTCTTCAGCTGGTGCGGGAACGAGGTCATCCACCCCACCACCACGGCGGCCTTGATGCGATCATCCAGCGCCGCCAGGTGGCAGGACCGGAACCCACCCACGGAGAGCCCCACGCAGGCCAGCCGCTTCGGGTCGACCTCGGGGCGCGACGCGAGGTAGTCCAGCGTGCGGAGGTCGTCCCAGAGCATGACGCCGGGCCAGGTGAAGCCGGCGGCCTGGATGGTGTGGTTCACCAGGGGACAGGCGCCGGCGGACCGGGCGTTGAACTCGGGGACGCGCTGCGGAGGCATGGAGGCCGGGCGCGTGCGCCAGTCCTCGGGGTCGTCGTCGAGCAGCATCCGCCGCTCGCCCCAGTAGAACATGTCGATGACGATGACCACGTAGCCGCGCCGGCATAGCTCCACGGCGGTGCTGCGGCCCTCGTAGCTCGTCTTGCGAAACTCCGTGAGAGCCGTGTGCTCGCCGGGCAGCGCCACCAGCTTCTCCTTGCCCCAGAGGTAGAAGCCGCCATGGTCGTGCAGGTTCACTACGCCGGGCGCGGGGAGCCGGACGCCCTTGGGGATGAGGACGAACGCGGGCACGCGCACGTCCGGCGTCGTGTTGAACCGGACACGTTCAAGGAAGTGGTCGCCGCGGTCGATGCGCTCCAGTATCTCGGCGTTCGGGGCGCAACGCGGCGGCGCGTACTGGAGCAGGTCGAGCAGCTTGCCGCGGGCGCGGCGCTTCCATGCCGCCAGGTCCCGGGCGCCGGGCCGGAGCCAGGAGAGAGCGGGCTCTCGGGTCGCCTGCGAGGCGACGAAGGGGTAGAGCGAGCCCACATCGGGCGCGCCGGGCACGGCAACCGCGCCGACTGATGACTGACCCATACCCATCCCTCCCGCCGCCCCGACGGCAGCCGCGGCGCCCTGCAGGAACTCCCTGCGCGTGGCCATGCCGCCTACTGCTGCTGCTCGACCCAGAGGCCGGCGGCCTGGCGCGCCAGGGCGATCTGGCCGATGTGGTAGGCGCTGTGGACGGCGATCTCCATCAGCAGGTGGCTCACGGTCTGGTCGTCCCAGACCACCTGATCGAGGTCGGCCTCCTCAGCGAGGAGCGCTGCCCGCTGTAGCGCCATGTAGAGATCGCCGCGCACCTTGTCCCACTCGCCTCGGCCGATCTCGGGCCAGGTGGCGTCGAGGTCCCAGCCCAGGGTCGGGTTCTCGCCGCCGCAGATGCCCTCGTTCCAGAGGTTGCACCAGAACCAGGTGTGCCACGCGATCGTGGCGATGGAGTAGGGCGCGCCGTCGGGCCGGTCGCAGGCGTCCATGGGGTCCAGGTCGTCGAGCAGCCGGTCCAACGACCGGTAGTCCTCGCCCTCGATCACCTGGCGCAGCAGGTCGACGATCATCTCGCGGTTCGTCATAGTCGGCTCCTCTCGGATGGGTAGGTTCCACCCAAAGCATAGCGGTTTCCGCGCCGCGATGCAAGGGCCGCGAACGCGCGCCATGGGAGCCATACTATGGGGCATGAGACGAGCCATTCCGGCGCCGGCCTCGGCGAGGCGCGGCTGATGCAGCGGTTGGGACTGAAGCTGGTCCGCGACCTGCGGGTTGCTCGGTGGCAGTTCATGGCCATCACGCTGGTCTCGGCGCTGGGCGTGGGCTGGTACCACGGCTCCATGCTCTCCTACGAGCGGCAGCGCCTCTCCTACGAACTCACCTACGACAAGCTCGCCTTCGCCGACGTCTGGATACCCCTGCGCCGCGCGCCCGCCGCCACCGTCGCCGGCCTGCGCCGCGTGCCGGGCGTCACGGCGGTGGAAGGGCGCATCTCCGAAATCCTCGAGGTGGAGCAGACCGGCGGGCGGCGACCGAAGGCGCTGGGGCGGCTCATCTCCATGCCATCGGGCCGCGAACCCGCGATCAACAAGCTCCGCATCCTCTCCGGCAGGCGCATCAGCGGCGCGGCCAGCCGCGAGGCCCTGCTCGACGCCCAGTTCGCCAAGGCCAACCGCTACCGTTGCGGCGATCGCATCTACCCCCGCTTCCTGGGCCGGAGGGTGGCGTTCACGGTGGTGGGCATCGTCACCAGCCCGGAGTTCATCGTCTCCGTGCCGGGCGGCGCCATGCCCGTGCCGCTACCCGACTCGTTCGGCGTGCTCTTCGTGCCGGAGCAGACCCTGGCGCCCCTGCTGGGCATGGCCGGGCAGGTGAACGAGGTGGTGCTACGCACCGCTCCGGGCGCAGAGGCCCGGGCCGCCGCGGCCGTCAAGCAGCGGCTCAGCGCCTACGGTCCCGAGACGCCCGTGCTGCGGCCCGAGCAGCCCAGCAACCGCCTGCTGCAGTCCGACCTGGAGGGGAACAAGCCCTTCCTGGTCGTGATGCCGCTGCTCTTCCTCGGTTCGGCCGCGCTGGCGGTGGGTCTGATGCTCTCGCGCTGGGTCCAGGCGCAGCGGGGCATCATCGGCTTCCTGAGGGCCAGCGGACTGGAGCCCGCGGCTGTGCTGCGCCACTACCTGCTTGCGGGGCTCGCCATCGGCGTCATCGGCGGGCTCTGCGGCATGGCCCTGGGAGCGGTGATCGGCGCCTGGTTCGGCAACCTGTACGACCAGATCATGCCCGCACCCTTCACCGCCGACGGCGCACGGCCCGACATCGCGCTGACGGCCTTCTTCCTC
This sequence comes from uncultured Chthonomonas sp., assembly GCA_903885605.1. Classification (GTDB taxonomy): domain Bacteria; phylum Armatimonadota; class Chthonomonadetes; order Chthonomonadales; family CAJBBX01; genus CAJBBX01. The sequence continues at coordinate 15,837 of CAISJD010000081.1, forward strand.
TCCGTGGCCGCCTGCCTGGCGGGCGCCGCCGCCCCGGCGCGCCGGGCGGCCCGCATCGCCCCGGCCGACGCCATGCGCGGCGAGATGGCCGGCCGGCCCGGGCGCGTCTGGCGCCTCTGGCTCCCGCTGCACCTGCGGCTTCCCATCCGCAACCTGCTTCGGCGGCCCATGCGCACGGTGGGGACGGCCACAGGCATCGCGTCGGCGGTGGCGCTGATGATCATCGCGGGCACGTTCCGCGACAGCATGGGTTCATCCATCGCCGAGTCGCTGGCGGACTTTGAGCGGTACAACCTGGCAGTGGCCTTCGTGCCCGAGCAGGGCTCGAACCGCGTCGAGGCGGTGTCGCACTGGCCCGGCGTCCTGCGCGCGGAGCCGACGCTGGACATCCCGGCCCGGGCGCAGCATGGCTCCCTGCGCAAGGACACCGTCATCATGGGCATCGTGGCCGACTCGCGCCTTCGCATCCTGCGGAGCGTCTCCGGCCGCCGCGTGCTGCCCGTGCCGGGGACGGCGCTCTTCGGCGACGTGCTTGCCAAGCGCATCGACCTTGAGACGGGCGATGCCCTGCGCCTCACCTACCCGCAGAACGTGGTGGGCCGCCGGGCGTCCGCCCTCATGCGCGCCGGAACGCGCATCCGCTCGCAGGTGGGCCTGCCGGTCTACATGGATATGGAGGAGCTGCAACGGCGGTTCGCGTCGCGCTTGCAGATGCCCCCCGGCGCCGTGGGCGGCATGGCGATCAGCGCCGACCCGCAACATCTCCCCGACGTGCGGCGGCGGCTCTACCGCACCGAGGGCATCGGCCTGGTCCTGACGCTGCAGGAGCTGAACAAGCAGATCGCCGACCTGACCGCGTTCGCCAACACCTTCATCGCCATCATGTTCGGCCTGGGCGCTGCCATGGCCTTCGCGGTGGTCTACACGGTGACGGACATCGTGCTGTGGGAGCGGACCCGCGAGCTGGCCACCCTCCGCACGCTGGGCTTCGGCATGCGCGACGTGGCACGCCTTGTGACGGTGGAGAACGTGCTGGTGGCGGCCCTGGGCGTCGCCATGGCCATCTACCCCGGCATCGTCATGGCCCGCGCCCTCACCGAGGCCAGCAACACCGAAGGCTTCACCATGGCGCTGATCACCTCGCCCATCACGTTCATCCAGAGCGGCGTCGGGGTGCTGCTGGTGGTGGTGATCGCCCAGTGGCCGGGGCTACGGCGCATCCGCCGCATGGACCTTGCCGAGGCGATCCGGCTGCGGGAATAGGGGCGGCGGGCAGTGGCGGCCGCGTGGTCATGAGGCCGGGCCTTTGACCTTGTTGACCGTGTTGACGGAGTGTCAATGGGAAACGGCGCTGCCCTTCTAAGGAGATCCACCGATGATCGCACTGCGCCTTGCCGCGCTGATCGCCCTGTCTGCGCCGACGCTGCCCCAGCCGCCCATCCCCGTACGCTTCACGCTGAAGGAGCCGGGCTTCGTCACGCTGGTGATCGAGGACGCGGCCGGGCGGCGGGTCCGCAACCTGGTCTCGGAGACGCGCTTCCCCGCAGGGGCCAACACGGTCTGGTGGGATGGAACCGATGACCTCGCGCGCGACCCCGACGCGGCCCGCCACGGCGTCTACTCCATCCCGGCGCGTCCGGTACGCCCGGGGCGCTACCGTGTGCGGGGCCTCGTGCGGCAGGCGATCCACCTGCGCTACGAGTTCTCGGTCTACAACGGAGGCAGCCCGGCCTGGGAGACGCCTGACGGCAAGGGCGGCTGGCTCACCAACCACACGCCGCCGCAGTCGGCCCTCTTCGTGCCGGGCGACCGCGCTCCGGGCGGCAAGCCACTGGTCTTCCTCGGCAGCTTCGTCTCCGAGGGCGGCAGCGGGCTGGCGTGGGTCGACCTGACGGGACGGAAGGTGGGCGGCCGGGGATGGGTCGGCGGCAACTGGACCGCGGCGCCCTTCCTCTGCGCCGACGGCGGCGCGCGGCGCGACCCGGCCGTCTACGCCAATGTCGGCTCGCCCTGGCGCAGCTCCGACGAGCCCGATAAGGTGAAGGAGGCCAAGGGCGAGATCCGCATCACCGGCCTCACCGCGGGCGGCGACAAGGCGATCCTCAAGTGGACCTTCGAGCCGCGCCTGCCGAGCGGCGCCAGGCCGAGCGGCGACGCCGACTGGGGATCGCAGATGGGCGGCATGGCCTGTCATGACAGCCTCATGGCGGTGAGCCTGACGCAGCTAAACCAGATACTCCTCGTGGATGCCCGCGAAGGCAAGGTCATCGGCCAGTGCGGCGGAGGGGGCCTCATCGCGCCGCGTGGGCTGGCATTCGACAACCGGGGCCGCTTGCTGGCGGTCTGCGGCGGGCGGCTGCTCCGGTATGCCAAGATCGGCGCACAGGGCCTGGGGGCCGAGGAGCTCCTCGCCGAGGGCCTCGATGAGCCGTGGGGGATCGCGCTGGACGCCGCCGGCCTGATCTACATCACCCAGCGCGGCTCCAGCCACCAGGTGGCGGTCCTTTCGGCGGAGGGCAAGCCGCTGCGAACGATCGGCCGCCCGGGCCGCCCTGCGGTGGGCCCCTACGACCCCCTCCACATGAACAACCCGGCGGGGCTGGCGGTCGACCCCACCGGGTCCGTCTGGGTCACCGAGTGCGACTACTCGCCCAAGCGCGTGAGCGTCTGGACGCCCGACGGCGAGCTGAGGCGCGCCTTCTACGGTCCGGGGCAGTATGGCGGCGGGGGCACGCTGGACGCCTCCGATCCGACGCGCTTCGTCTATACGGGCATGGAGTTTCGGCTCGACTGGCGCAAGGGCTCCGACACTCCGCGAACCGTCCTCTACCGGTCCGCGCCCGGTGAGCTGGGCGTGCCGGACGGCTACGGGTGCGGCGGCTCGCCGGAGACGCCCATCGTCATCCGGGGCCGCCGCTACCTGACCAACTGCTACACATCCAACCCGACCAACGGCGCCGCCATCGCCATGGTCTGGCAGGTTCGTGGCGGCGTGGCGCGTCCCGTGGCGGCCCTGGGGCGAGCCAATGACTGGAGCCTGCTCAGGGCAGATCCGTTCAGGGCCCGATGGCCTGCGGGCGTGGACCCGGCGGGCGATGCCTCGCGTAATGCCTGCCTCTTCGCCTGGTCCGACCTGAACGGCGATGCCCGGATGCAGCCCGCCGAGGTCGCGCTCCGCAGGGCGGCCACGGGCGGCGTCACCGTGATGCCCGACCTCTCGTTCGTCCTCTCCCGCGTGGATGATCGGGCCATGCGCTTCGCGCCGCGCCGCTTCACGGCGGCCGGGACGCCGGTCTACGACCTCGGTGTCGGCGAGACGCTGGTGGCCGGCGCCAACGGTCCGGCCTCCTCCGGCGGCGACCAGGCGCTGGTGGCTCCCAACGGCTGGACCGTGCTCACCAACGCGCCCAAACCGTTCGCGCCCGAAGGGGTCGGGGGCGCGCTGCGCGGCAAGCCGATGTGGAGCTATCCCAGCCTCTGGCCGGGCCTCCACGCTTCGCACGAGGCGCCCGCGCCGGACCGGCCGGGCCAGCTCGTCGGCACAACGCGGCTCCTGGGCGGCTTCGTCACGCCCCGCAAGGGCGAGGCGGGCCCGCTCTGGTCCGTGAACGGCAATATGGGCAATATGTACCTCTTCACCGCCGACGGCCTCTTCGTGGCCACGCTCTTCCGCGACCAGCGGCAAGGGCCCCTCTGGAACATGCCCGTGGCGCGGCGGGGAATGCTGCTGGACGGCCTGACGCTGCATGACGAGAACTTCTGGCCCAGCATCAGCCAGACGCCGGACGGCCGCGTCATCCTCGTGGACGGCGGGCGCACATCCATCGTGCGGGTCGATGGGCTGGAGACGATCCGCCGCATCGCACCCGCGCCGCTGGTGGTCACCGCCGCATCGCTGGAGGCTGCCGCCGCATGGAGGCTCCGCGCCGAGGCGGAGCGGCAGAGGCAACAGGGGTCCGAGACGCTGCGCGTCGCCGTCGGCGCGGAGCCGCCGGACTGGTCCAAGGCCGAGTGGGCCACCATCGACAAGCGTGGTGTGGCCGCCTACTTCGACAGCAACAGCAAGCCCTACGACGTGCAGGCAGCGCTGGCCGTCTCGGGCGACACGCTCCATGCCGCGTTCCGAACCGGCGACCGGGAGTTGCTTCGAAACTCCGGCGCCCTGCCGAACGCGATCTTCCGCACCGGCGGCTGCCTGGACGTGATGATCGGCGTCGATCCCTCCGCCGACCCGCGGCGGGCCAGGCCGGTGGCAGGCGACGCACGCCTGCTCGTGACCATCGTGGCCGACAAGACCGTGGCGTGGCTCTACCGCGCGGTCGTGCCCGGCGCCCGGGAGCCGGTCCCCTTCTCGTCGCCCTGGCGCACGGTCAGGCTGGATCGCGTCGAGGACGTGAGCGGCCGCGTCACGCTGACTGCCGACGGCAAGGGCGGGTACCTGGTCGCCGCCCCCCTGGACCTGTTCGGCCTCAAGCCCTCACGCGGCATGCGCATCAAGGGCGACGTCGGCATCCTGCGAGGGAACGGGCGCGAGACCGTGCAGCGCGTCTACTGGCACAACAAGGCGACCGCCATCACGTCTGATATCCCGAGCGAGGCAGAGCTGACGCCGGCGCTCTGGGGCGTGCTGGAGTTCGGCGGAACAGGGCGATAGGCAGGAAGGACTCGCTGGAGCGGCGACGAAACAGAGAGGGCAACCAGCACAGCTGATCGGAGGCGCACCATGATCCCGAGGGTCGCATATGGGCCGTTGTTCCTGATCATCCTGTTCTGCCTGGCCATGGCCACGCTGTTCGCGTCGGCTGGGAACCTGCTGGACGGTATCGGCACGGGGGCGGACGTGACGGTCATCGTCATCTGCCTGGCCGGGACCGCCCTGCTGGGCCTGACGATCTACATGTGCAACCTGCCGGGCCGCTCCTTCCCCATGGCTCTCGGCGACATGCTGGCGCCCTACTGCAGCGGCTGCGCCAACCTCACCATGCTCTATATCTTCTTCATCGCGGCGTACTGGTTCGTCCGGGCCACGATCCTGTCGCTGGGCGGGCTCAAGCACGGGCGAGGCTGGTGCCAGGCAGGGTGGCTCCTGATGTACGCCGGGGACGAAGTCGTCGAGCAGCCGTCGCAGCCCGTGCCGCCGAGGTACGTGACGACCGGCTCGACCTACTGCACCAAGTGCGGCGGGCAACTGGCGCCGGACGGAGTGGCCGCCGGTCCCGACGGCCAGGGGGTCGTTCCGGCGGTGCGCTGCACACGGTGCAACCAGCGGTTCACCTCCGTCGCGCCTCCTCCCGCCGCGCCTGCTCCGCCGCCGCCCCTGGACTTCGACGACCCGTAGCGGCGCGCCGGAGGAGTGAGGGGGTGAGGGGGTGCACGGGTGAGGGGGTGATGGCGTCCGTGTCCGTCCGTGTCCGTCCGTGTCCGTCCGTGCGGCTCAAGGGTGCCACTTTCCTGTGGTAGGAATCTGGTACTCTTGCAATGGGAGCCTTCCGACCGTTCTGCCGGTGCGGGGTACGGGCGTATACTACGCCTAACACCTTCCGCCGGGAGCTGCCCATGCGCGTCCTTCTTGCCGCCTGCCTTCTCTTCGCCTCGATGGCCGCCACGGCCGCCCCGCCGAGGGTGGCGCTGGTCTACAGCGCCTGGGGCGGATACGCCTTCCGCGAGGAGATGGACGCCCACCTCAACGGCCTCGGCCTGCGCTTCGACAAGTTCGAGAACCGCGACGCGGCCAGGCTGGCGGCGCGGCTGGACGAGTTCGACATGGTCGTCTCGTGCGGCGTGGGCAACTACGATAACCCGCAGGACATGGGCGCCTTCCGCGCCGAGTGGCTCCGCTTCCTGGAGCGAGGCGGCGCGCTGGTGATCACCGACGCCAGCTACGGCTCGGTGCTGGACCAGTGGGTGAACCGCCTTGGGCCGGACTTCGCGCTCTCCTCGGCCGCCTGCGCCCACCCGGCCGATGCCGCCGGCCTGCTCGACCTGCGGTGCGACCCCCGCGACGCGCTCCTCCACACGCCGCACGACCTCGCCCGGCTGCTGCCCGGCAAGGCCAACATCTGGGCGCACATGACGGGCGTCGGCCCCGGCTGGCGGCGGCTGGTGAACTGCCCCGACGGCGGATGCCTCTACGCCGCCCGCGAGGTGGGCAAGGGCCTCCTGGTAGTCACCAGCTTCTACTCCTTCAAGGGCGTGGGCGACGGCCCTCTCGTCGCCGCGCTGCTGGACAACATTCGCGCCCGGACCGCCGCCCTCCGGCTGGGGCTGCAGGTCACCCGGTTCGACGTGGGCCCCGCACGTCCGGGGCGGCGCACCGTGGCGCTGGCGATCCGCAACACCGCCGCCAGGCCGCTCGACGCCCGCCTGCAGCTGCTCGTCACCGAGGGCTCCGAACCCGCCCGCGAGGCCTGCAGCCGGACGGTTCGGCTGCCCGGCGGCGCCGCGGCCGAACTGCGCCTTCCCTGCACCGTGGCGTCGCGCGGGCGGTGCCGCATCGAGGCGCTGGTGAACGGCGCTCCGCTGATCGACCGCAGCCAGGATATCCCCGCCGCCGTGGCGCTGACGATGCCCCTGCGGAGCGTCGGACCCGCCACGCCCAGGCTGCCCTTCTCGGCGGCGTTCGCCCCGGACGGCGGCGTGGACCTGGCCGCCTGCACCGCGGAGCTTCTGGTCGACGGCCGCCGCGTCTGGCGCAAGGCCGGCCCCGGCGAGGGCGTGTCAGCGACCATCGGCGCCGCCTCGCTGAAGCCCGGCGAGCACCGGGCGGTCCTGCGGCTCCGGTCGGCATCGGGCGTCCTGGGCGAGGCCGAGGCCCGGTTCACCACCTTCGGCCCCGGCGTGGCCTTCTGCCGGCCCGACGGCACGCTGCTCGTGGGAGGCAAGCCCTTCTTCCCGTTCGGCTGGTACCACGTCTCGTGGCCCTTCACCACTCGGGAGCGGCTGGACTTCCTGCGCGACGTGGCGGCCGGCGGCTTCAACGCCGTGCACGCGGGCGTCAAGCAGGCCGACGAGTGGGTGGAGTTCCTCGACGAGGCCCAGCGGCTGGGCGTGAAGGTGGGCACGGAGTTCGGCGTGGAGCCGCTGGGCGTGATCCAGCGCTTCAAGGGGCACCCGGCGGTCCTCACCTGGAACCCCGGCGACGAGCCCGATGGTCAGGGCGTCACACCGGACGAGATGGCGCGCCGCATGGCGGTCTACAAGGCCGCCGACCCGGGGCACCCGGTCTACATGACGCTCTGCGTGCCGTCCACCTACCGCCTCTACGCGGCCGCAGCCGACGTGCTGGCGCCCGATCCGTACCCGATCCCCTCGGCTCCGCTCGGCTCCGTCACCACCTCGTTACGTGCGGCGAGGCAGGCCGGCGCGCCCTACGGCCACCCGGTCTGGGGCATCCTGCAGTGCTTCGGCTACGCGGGCGGGCCGTGGCGCGTCCCCACCTTCGAGGAGTGCCGCTGCATGACCTACCTGGCCCTGGTCGCCGGCGTGAAGGGCATCCTCTACTACACCTATGCCGACACCAGCTTCAAGGTCACGGAGCATCCCGCGCTCTGGGCGGACATGAAGACGCTGCCGGCGGAGCTGAAGGCGATGGAGCCCTTCCTGCTGGAGGGCGCCCTGACGGAGCTGCCCACCGGCTCGCCCGACCTCTACGCGGCGCAGTGGCGGATGGGCAGGCGGACGATGCTCTGCGTGGTGAACTCCTCGCAGAAGGAGGCGCGCGCCGTGGCTGTGAAGGCCGCGGGCCGCCTCACCGGAGGCGCACGCAACCTCGTGCCCGGCCGCCCATGGAGCCTCGCCCTCGCCGGCAATTCCGTGCGCGGCACGCTGCAGCCGATGGAGGTGGCCGTCTGCGAGGTGGGCCCGGCGCCTTAGCGGGCAGACAGGATGGCGCGCACGCGCTCCAGGTCGTCCGGCGTGTCGACGGACAGCGGGGCGGCGTCCATGTGCACCATGCGGATGGCGTAGCCGTTATAGAGCGCCCGGAGCTGCTCCAGGCACTCGGCCTGCTCGATGGGCGCCGGGGGCATGGCCGCGACGGTGATCAGGAAGTCGCGGGTGTAGGCGTAGAGCCCGATGTGCTGCATGGTGGTCACCGGCGCGGCCGGGCTCCGCATGTACGGGATGCGCCAGCGCGAGAAGTAGAGGGCGTTCTGGTTCGCGCCGCAGACCACCTTGACCGTGGCCGGGTTGTCCAGCTCGGCCTCGGGGCAGGGGCACATGGCGCTGGACATGCAGGAGGCCGGATCAGCCAGCAGGGGCTGGACCACGGCGTCGACCGTCTCCGGCGCCAGCAGCGGCTCGTCGCCCTGGATGTTGACGACGATGTCCGCGTCGATGCGCGCTGCCACCTCGGCCAGGCGCTCGGTGCCGGACGTGTGCGTGTCCGCGGTCATCTCGGCCCGGCCGCCGAAGGCCCGGACCGCGGCCATGATCGCCGGGTCGCAGGTGGCCACCAGCACCTCGTCCACGCAGCGCGCGCGGCAGGCGTTCTCCCAGACCCACTGGATCATGGGCTTGCCGGCGATCTCCAGCAGCGGCTTGCCCGGCAGGCGCGTGGCCGCCATGCGGGCGGGGATCATGCCGACGACCTTGCGTGCTGCGCTCATGGTTGGCTACTCCTTTGCGGGCCCGGACGGGCGCTCGGGCGGCGGGGGCGAGGACTTCCATCGGTTGTGGAACCAGAGCCACTGCTCGGGGTAGGCCCGGATGGCGGCCTCGGAGTCGTCGGCCACGCGGCGCATGATCGTGTCGATATCGGCCGTCGTGTCGCCCGTCGGCTCGGGCACGAAGCCGCCGCTGTAGAGCATCCGGAAGCGGCCCGGGCCCACGCGGACGCAGTAGCAGAGGATGATGGCCGAGCCGGTCTTCAGCGCCAGGCGGGCGGCGCCGTCGACGAAGCCGGTCTGGCGGCCGAAGAAGGGCACGAAGACGTCGCCGGCGTTCTGGTCGCTTACCATGGCCACGCAGGCGCCGCGCCGCAGCCCCTCGAGGATGGTGCGCAGCCCCTTGCCGGTCTCCACCACCTTCAGTCCGGTCCGCTCGCGGAGGCGGGTGATCAGCTCGGTGGTGCCCTGGTCGCGCGAGGGGCGCACCAGCAGCAGCACCTCGACGCCTCGGGCGGCGGGGATGCGCGCCTGCATCTCGAAGTTGCCCAGGTGCGCGGTGACGAAGATGACGCCCTTGCCCCGGGCGTGGAGCGCGGCGAAGTCGTTCCAGTCCTCTTCGCGGAACTCGATCACCTCGTCGATCTGCTCCGGGGATCGGAAGGCGTACCAGATCTGCTCCACCATGAGCATCCCGAACTGCCGGAAGCTCTCCCAGGCGATGCGGCGGCGCTCCCCTTCGGAGTGCGTCGGGCCCAGCGCCCAGGCCAGGTTGTCCAGCGCGACCTTGCGCCGCTTCTTCGAGACGACGCGCATGAGGTTGCCCAGGCCCCGCCCGAGCCCCAGCGCCACGGGCAGCGGCAGGCGCGGCAGCAGGGCCACCAGCGCCTTCAGAACCGCCAGGCCCACGGCGCGGGCCAGCCGTTTGGATAGCTTCGTGTTGTTTTGGGGCCGCGTGTTCCCCAGCGACGGCGCCTGGCTCATGCCTTGCTCCCTGCCCGGGCCAGGGCTTGCCGGATCGCCTCGTCCAGCGCCTCATGGCCGATGATGTCCAACTCTGCCGACAAGACTACCACCGGCAGGGCAAAGTCGCGCACGGGGAGCTTCACGGCATCCTTCTCGGTGACGGCCAGCAGCTCCGCTCCCGCCTCGCGGGCGTGTCGGGCCTCCTGCTCCATCTCGTCGGGCGTGATGGCGTGGTGGTCCGGGAAGCGCCGCCGCAGCGTCAGGTCTGCGCCCACGCGCTCCAGCAGCCCCTCGAAGCCCTCGGGGTGCCCCAGGGCCGACACGGCGGCCACCTTGCGACCGGCCAGCGACGCCGCGGGCGAGGTCTCGCCGCCGGCCAGGGGCCGCACTCCCGCCGCGCTGTAGGCAGCCTCGGCCACGCGTCCCGGGCCGATCAGGGCGGCCACGCGCCGCTTCAGCGCCGCCACCTGGTCGCCGGCGACCTCATCGACGTGCGTCAGGACCACGAAGCCGGCCCGGGCCAGGTGGCTGGGCGGCTCGCGCAGGAGGCCTCGGGGCAGCAGGCGGCCGTTGCCGAAGGGGCGCACGGCGTTCAGCAGCACGACCTCCACGTCGCGGTGGAGCTGGTAGAACTGCATGCCGTCGTCCAGCACGATCACGTCGGGCGCGAAGCGCTCCACGGCCAGCCGCCCGGTGACGCGGCGGTCGCGCCCCGCCAGCACGGGGACGCCGGGCAGCGACGAAGCGAGCAGGAGGGCCTCGTCGCCGGCCTCGCGGGCGCCCAGGAGCACCTCGTCGGGCGTGGAGACGATCACCGCGCCGCCCTCTCCGGCCCCGCGGTAGCCGCGGCTCAGGATGCATGGCCGCAGCCCCTGCGCCTGCAGGCGGCGGCAGAGCCAGAGCGTAAAGGGGGTCTTGCCCGCGCCGCCGGTGGTGAGGTTGCCCACGCTGACCACGGGGCATAGAAGACGCGCCTGCTTGCGGAGGCCCATCCGGTAGGGCGCCAGGTAGAGCTTGAGCCCGCCGGAGTAGATCAGCGCCAGTCCCGAGAGGAGCAGCCGCAGGGCCTCGGCCGCGGGGCCCCGCTCCTCGCCCTCGATCACCCGCAGCGCCCAGGCCTCGCGTCCGCCGCTCCTCACCGCAGCTCCTCGCAGATGGCCCGCGCATAGCCCTCCGACGCGCCCTGGTTGCCCTCGATGAGCGCCGGCGCCGCGCGCGCGATCCGGGCCCGGCGATCGGGGTCGGCCAGCAGCTCCAGCAGGGCGTCGGCCAGTTCGCGCTGGGTGCGGACCTCGAACGCCACGCCGGCCTGCGCCGCCAGCGCCGTGATATCGCGGAAGTTCTGCATGCGCGGCCCGTGCAGCACGGCCTTGCCCTGCGCCAGCGGCTGCAGCAGGTTCTGGCCGCCTCCGGGCAGGCTGAGGCTGTTGCCGATGAAGGCGACGTCGCCGACGGCGTAGGCCCGGGCCAGCTCGCCGAAGGTGTCGAGGATCACCACGCCGTCGATGGCGGTCTCGCGTGCCGACCGGCGTGCGGGCTCCAGCCCCGCCCGGCGCATGAGCGCGGCGAGGTCGTCGGCGCGGTCCGGGTGGCGCGGCGCGTGGAGCAACTGCAGGCCGGGCAGGGCCGCGCGGGCGGTCACGAAGGCGTCCAGGACGGCCTCCTCCTCCTCGGTGGAGCGGGTGCTGCCCACCACCAGCGTGGGCCGGTCGGCCGCCAGCCCCAGCTCCAGCCGGAGCGCGGCGGCCTCGGCGTCGGTAAGGCAGGGCGTCCGCTGGTCGAACTTGGGGTTGCCGCCCACGGCGACGATGCCCGCCGGAGCGCCCAGCGCACGGAGGCGGTCGGCGTCGGCCTCGGTCTGCGCCAGCACGCGGCGGAAGAGGGTCAGCGCGGCCTGGGTCAGCGCCCGCGCGCGGAGGTAGCGCGGGAAGCTCCGGTCCGAGATGCGCCCGCTGACCAGCATGGCCGGGACGCCGGCGTTGCGGGCCTGCTGCAGGAGGTTCGGCCATAGCTCGGTCTCAACCACGACGAGCAGGTCGGGCCGCAGCGCCCGCAGGAAGCGGCGCACCACGAAGGGTACATCGAAGGGCGCGTAGAGCGCCGCCGATACGGGGTCGGGCGCGAGCTTGGAGGCCGTCTCGTGCCCGCCCGGCGTGATGCAGGTGATGACCACGTCCACGTCGGGACGCATGGCCTTGAGGGCGCGGAGGATGGGCGTGACGGCCGAGACCTCGCCCACCGACGCGCCGTGGACCCAGATGCGCCTCCCCGGAGCGGGCGCGACCGCAGGCAGCCGTCCCCACCGCTCGCCCCAACCGGCGCGCGACTTGCCGCGAAGGAGGCGCAAGGCCAGCCCCAGCGCGATGATGGGCGAGAGCAGCAGCAGCCCTATGTTGTACAGGACGATGATGGCGACGACCCCCAAAAGGCCCCCGACCGGCGTCGGGCGGCACCCAACGAGAGTACCCGACCCTGGGGTGTGAGGGGGTGAGGCGCTGAGGGGGTGAGGAGGTGAGGAGGTGAGGGGGTGGCGTCCGTGGATGTCCGTGTCCGCCCCCGCCTTTGACGTCATGCTGAGCGAAGCGAAGCACCCCCCGTAGTTAGGCCGCCGCACCCAGCCGTGGCGAAATCGCGCCGGTGGTTTCGATACGGCCCGCGCAAAGGCGGCGCGGGCCTACTCAACCAGCGGCTGGGGCTGCCCGTGCCGGCCGGGCGTCCGTGGAGGTCCGTGTCCGTCCGTGCTCGTCCGTGCCGCCGTAAGGCCCACACGGACCCACACGGACCTCCACGGACGGACACGGACCCGCCTCCGCCCCCGCCTTTGACGTCATGCTGAGCGAAGCGAAGCACCCCCCGTAGTTAAGCCGCCGCGCCCGGGCGCGGGGGCCGGAGCCTGCCCTCCTTCTCGGCAGGTACACTCCCCACAGGCGGCGGGCCGCGCTTTGCCCGGGAGGGCGCCACATGACCACCAGACCACCGACGCAGGAACCCGTGGGACTTGTTCGCCTCGACCCCTGGCTGGAGCCCTACGAGCCGCAGCTCCGCGAGAGGCTGCGGCGCTTCCGCGAGGCCCTGAAGCGGATGGAGGCGGCCGGCGGGCTCCTCGGCTCCGTGAGCCTGGGCCACCGCTACCTGGGCCTCAACCGAGGCGAGCGCGACGGCGCGGCCGGCCTCTGGTACCGCGAGTGGGCTCCCGGTGCGACCTACCTGGCGCTCATCGGCGACTTCAACGGCTGGGACCGGGGCGCCCACCCCATGGCCCGCGACGAGTGGGGCGTCTGGTCGATCTTCCTGCCCGACGGGCCGCACGGCTGCGCCATCGCCCACGACGGCCGCCTGAAGGTCCATGTGGCGCACCACGAGAGCGCCGCGGACCGCCTGCCGGCCTACGCCACGCGGGTGGTGCAGGAGCCGGACACGAGCTTCTGCGCCCGCTGGTGGAGCCCCGCCGAGCCCTACGCCTGGCGCCACGAGGCCCCCGCCGCGCCGCCCGGCCTGCGCATCTACGAGGCGCACGTGGGCATGGCGCTGGAGGAGGGGCGCGTGGGCAGCTTCGGCGAGTTCCGGCGCGACGTCCTGCCGCGCATCGCCGCCCAGGGCTACAACGCGTTGCAGCTCATGGCCGTCATGGAGCATCCCTTCTACGCCTCGTTCGGCTACCACGTCTCCAGCTTCTTCGCCGTCTCGTCGCGCTTCGGCACGCCGGATGAGCTGAAGGCGCTGGTCGACGAGGCGCACCGGCTGGGCCTCACGGTCATCATGGACCTGATCCACTCGCACAGCGTGAAGAACGCCGCCGAGGGGCTCAACCGCTTCGACGGCACGGACCACCAGTACTTCCACGCCCCGCCCCGCGGCGAGCACCCGGCGTGGGACTCGCTCTGCTTCGACTACAGCAAGGCCGAGCCGGTCCGCTTCCTCCTCTCCAACGTCCGCTTCTGGCTGGAGGAGTACCGCTTTGACGGCTTCCGCTTCGACGGCGTCACCAGCATGCTCTACCTGGACCACGGCCTCGGGCGCCCGTTCAACCGCTATGACGACTACTTCGGCGACAACATCGACGCCGACGCCGTCACCTACCTCATGCTGGCCAACGAGCTGGCCCACGCCGTGCGGCCCGGCGCGGTGACCGTGGCCGAGGATGTCTCCGGGATGCCGGGCCTGGCGCGCCCAACGGCCGAGGGAGGGCTGGGGTTCGACTACCGCCTCGCCATGGGCGTGCCCGACATGTGGATCCGCCTGCTGAAGGAGCGCAAGGACGAGGAGTGGAACCTGGGCGAGATCGTCGGCACGCTCCTGAACCGGCGCCATACCGAGAAGCACGTGGGCTACGCGGAGTCGCACGACCAGGCCATGGTGGGCGACAAGACCCTCGCCTTCTGGCTCATGGACCAGCGGATGTACTGGAACATGGACCGCGCCACGGCCGACCCCGTGGTGGAGCGGGGCATCGCGCTGCACAAGATGATCCGCCTCATCACCTTCGCGCTGGCCGGCGACGCCTACCTGAACTTCATGGGCAACGAGTTCGGCCACCCCGAGTGGATCGACTTCCCGCGCCAGGGCAACGGCTACTCGTACCACTATGCGCGGAGGCAGTGGTCGCTGGCCGGGAACGGCTTCCTGCGCTACCAGGGACTGAACGAGTTCGACCGAGCCATGATGGCCCTGGACGAGCGCCGGCGGTTGCTGTCAGACCCGTTTATCGAGCAGCTATCGCTGGACGAGGAGGCGCGCGTGCTGGTCGTTCGCCGCGGCGCGCTGGTCTTCGCGTTCAACTTCGACGCCGAGCGCTCCTACAGCGGCCTGCGCATCCCCGTGCCCGACGCCGTCGACTACACGGTGGCGCTGGACACGGACCGGCCCGAGTTCGGCGGGTTCGGACGCACGGAGCCGGGCGCCGCCTACCTGCTGCAGGCCGCGCCCGCGCAGGGACGCGACCAGAGCGTGCAGGTCTACCTGCCCGCGCGAAGCGCTCAGGTCCTGGAGCCGGCCGCCGCCTTGAAGTAGACGTGGATGGGATGTGTGGAGTGGTCGTAGACCTTCTTCTCGTCCCAGGGCAGGGCCACCTCCACCGGAGCTTTGGCGAAGGGGTGGAAGTAGACGATGGTCATGTTCCGGGGCTTGCGCCGGAGCGACTCCCGCATGTTCTCCATCACCTTCTCCATGACCGGCTCGGGGAAGGGGTTGTAGAAGTAGAGGTACGTGTAGGGGTCCAGGTCGTCGAAGGTGGTGGCGTCGGCGACGTAGAGCGTGGCGTTCTTGAGCCTGCAGATCTCCAGGTTGCTCCGGCCGATGCGGATCAGCTTCTCCGAGAGGTCCAGCCCGTCGATGCGGCCGAAGGGGAACTCGGCCATGGTGATGAGCGCCCCGGCCTTGCCGCAGCCCAGGTCGATGATGCCGTCCTCCGGCCCGATGGGCAGCTGCTTCAGGACGAACGCCAGGTCCGGGCCGCACGAATCGCTGTACATGAAGCCCGCGCCTCGGGGCAGGCCGATGGCGCGCGGGCTCTCGAAATGGATGTCCACGCCCATCTTGTTCAGCTTGGCCTTGTAGGCCAGTGTGGCCGGACGGAACTTGCGGAGGAGATGCAGCATCGCCGTCGCTCGCTCTAGTGGGCTCTTCGCCGCCATGGTCATGCACCTCCTCGAGTCCCCGCCGGCGCACCGGTCGGCTCGCTTCATGCTACCCTGTAGCCTGCCGGACGCGGCGGATCGTCCCTCCGGCAAACGACGCGAGGAGCCGCCCGCCATGCACATCGACCCCGACGAGATCACCCAGGAGCCCGGAGCCTACCGGCTCTGGCTGCGGCTGCCCGAGGCCGTCCGCGTTCCCATCGGCGCCCTGGGCGAGAGCGAACTGCCGGCGGGCCTCTACGCCTATAGCGGCAGCGCCCGGCGAGGCATCCGCGGCCGGGTGCGACGCTACCTGCGCCCCACAGGCGTGCTGAAGTGGCACGTCGACCATCTGCTGCCCCACGCACAGGTGGTGGAGCTGGAGGCCCTGCCCGGCGGCGGCCCCGGCGAGTGCGCCCTCCACGCCGAGCTGCTGGCCATCCCCGGCGCCGCCGAGCCCGTGCGCGGCTTCGGCTCCAGCGACTGCCGCTGCGGCTCTCACCTGGCCCTCCTGCCGCCCGGCTCACCGGCGCCCGCCGTGGCCCACACGCGGCTACGCACCGGCGAGGAGATGACGGTTCGGCTGTTGCGGCCCGACGACGGCCCGCGTCTCGGCGCCTACTTCGCCGGCCTCTCGGAGCGGACGCGGTCGCTCTACGGCCCGCATCCCTTCACGCAGGAGGAGGCGGACGCGATCTGCGCCACGCTGGACCCCGCCGACATGCTGCGGGTGGTCGGCGAGCTGCCGGACGGACGGCTCATCTCCTACATGCTGCTCCAGATCGGGGTGCGGCACATCGACGCGGAGAAGTACCGGGCGCAGGGCATCGAGCTACCCGAGGGCGAGTGCGCCGCGTTCGCGCCGTCGGTGCTGGACGGCCTGCAGGAGACGGGGGTCGGCACGGCCATGGCGGGGGTCCTCTTCCGCATGGCGCGTTCGCGAGGCATCCGCACCGTGAACCTCTGGGGCGGCGTCCAGGAGCGCAACACCCGCGCCCGCCGCTTCTACGAGAAGCTGGGCTTCCAGAAGATCGGCGAGTTCATGGCAGGCGACCTGAACAACTACGACATGGTCTGCCCGCTGCGTGCGTGAGGAGATGAGGAGGGGTTGAGGTGAGGAGGTGAAACGGCATCGGGAGACGCGTAATCGGCGTTCACCCGTTCACCCCCTCACGCCGCTAGGCGATAGCCAGCGCCTTCTCCTGCTCCGCCACGACTTCGGGCGTCAGGATGTCTTCGACGATCTCTCGGGCTGAGAGCATCTTGTCCGCGTGCGTGCCGCTTTCGCCCAGCGTGATGATGGGCGGCTCCACGTCGGTGTAGAGGCCGGCGGTGGAGAGCAGGGCGTTGCAGAGGCAGACGCGTCCGGTCAGGTCCGCGACATCGCCGCCCAGCGTCCGGTACTGCTTCTCCGGCATGGCAGGGCAGATGTACCGCTCGCGCCGCGTGCCGTCGGGCCGCGTGTCCCAGGTGGAGGTGACCAGGTAGGCCCGGTTGCAGATGCGCTTCCGTGCCTCGTAGACCGTCGGATCGGCCAGCGTGCCCTCCAGCGGGACCACCTTGAAGGGGTATCCCGTGGGCGAGAGGACATTGTCCGTGAGGACGGTGGTCTCCTTGGTGTGGTTGCGGTCGACGACCTGCTGCTTCAGGTCATCCCTCATGCCGGACTCCCGGCACAGGGCGAACCGCGAGCCGATCTGCACGCCGTAGGCCCCGCGGGCGAGCCAGCGCAGGTAGTCGTTGCGCGAGCCTCCCTCGTCCAGCGCGCCGGCCACGTAAACGGGCACGCCCATGGCCAGCACCTTGTCGAAGTAGGCGTCGATCTCGTCGGGATCGCCGAAGGAGACGCGGTTCCGGGGCGGGGCGTTGTGGCCTCCGGCGCGGTGGTTCTCCAGCACGAAGGCGAAGGGCCGGGCGCCCTCCATGTCGCGGTTCCAGATATCCAGGATGCGTTTGGGGAACGCAAAGTTGGAGAGGATCGGGATCATGTGCGGGGCGGGATGCCGGGCCAGCAGGGCCGCGCCCTCGTCGCCGGGCGCCTCCAGCAGGACGTGCGTGCCCGTGCCCGTCAGCGCCTCGTACTCCACGGCGTTGCCGGCGCGGAGGTTCGTGACGATGTCCGGCAGCTCCATGGGAACGCCGGCGCCGCAGAGCAGCGCGTCGACGCCGCCGAGCATGGCGCCGTAGATCGTGGGAAGCACCGTGAGGGCGCACTTCCACATGACGTTGACGCCGACCCGGCCCCGGTGGCCGGACTTGGCGCGCAACACCTCGACGTAGGCGCCGATGACGCTGAGGCGACGGGCGAGCGCGCCGCGGACCGGATCCGGCAGGTCCATGGGGGGCTCAAGATGGAATCGGGACCCGCCGCGCGCGTAGCTGAGCAGATCCTCGACGTAGCGTTTGATTGGGAACGTCTGGGCCAGGGAGATGGCGATCTCGTCGCCGGCCCGCACCTGCTCCACGACGATGTGGCGCAGCCCCACACCCGAGACCACGCCCAGCGCCCCGAGGCGCGCCGTTGCGTTAGCCAGGCGGGCGCACGAGACCTGTACTCCCATGCCGGCCTGTATGAGCCTCGGCATCCCCGCGATAAGGTCAGACAAGACAGACCTCCTAACTAGCAGGCGCGGGGCCCTCAAGCAGGTGACCCGTTATCGCCATTCTCTATCGTACGGGCTCCATGGTACCGCCGTTCGCCTGCCAACGACGCCGATGGGGCCTGTATTGCGGCCCCTTAGCTTACCAGCCGCCCGCCTCCGCCACGCGCGCCATCTCCTCGGCGAACGACGTCGGGAGCCAATCGACCTTGTGGAACACCCGCAAGCGCTCCCCCGGAGTGAAGCGCGCCAGCGTCTGCGGGTTCTGCACGTTGGTCAGCACGGCCACCGGAGTCTCCGGGCAGTGGGCGCGGAGGACCGAGTAGAGGAGGACGCCGGTGATGAGGCCGTTGTCGCTGGCCTTGGGCGTGAAGAGCTTGCCCGGCGGCATCATGATGTCCAGCACGATGATATCCGGGCAGGTGGCGCCGGCCTCTTCCACCGCCCTGTCCGGGATGACGCACTGGAGGACCTCGAAGCCCTTCCGCTCCAGCGCCGACACGTGGTACCAGTTCGGCGTAACGTCGTCATCCACAAACAGAAGCCTCTTTGCCACGATCCTGCCTATCCCTTCCGCCCGGGCGGCTGAAGCGCCAGCTCGCCCGGCAACGTGATGGTAATCTCGGTGGGTTGGGCCGTGTGGGTCACGCGGACCGAGCCGCCGTGGGCCTCCACGATCTGCCGCACCACGAAGAGCCCCAGGCCCTGCCCCGCCACGTTGCGCTCCAGCGCGTTGCGGCCCCGGGCGCCCTCCTGGAAGATGCGCTCGTCGGCGCCGGATGGGATTCCCGTGCCCCGATCGCGGAAGGTTATCACATAATCGCCCCCGCGCCGGTCACCGGCGATCTCGACGTAGAACGCATCGGGATCGCTGAACGCATACTTGATGGAGTTCGACAGGAGGTTGAACATCACCTGCTGGAACTGGCTCCGGTCGATCCAGAGGCGCGGCACGGCCTCGAAATCGTCGTACTGGATCCGGTTCTCGCTGAAGCGCTTGCCGCGCAGCAGCAGGCCCGCCTGCCGCACCGCCGCCGCGATCACCTCCGACTTCAGGAACGTGGGCTGACACTCCAGCGGCAGCGAGGCCCGCGCCGACCTCAGGACATCGGCGTTGCCCACCAGCCGCCGCATGATGTCGCACCAGGAGAGGATATCACCCAGGTAGTCGTACGGTAGCATCTCCCGCACGCCCCTGGTATGCTGGATCAGGTCCACTGCGCCCCGGATGGAGCCCAGCGGGACCTTCAGCTCGTGGGTCAGGCGCCCCAGCGCGGCGATGCGCCGCTCGTCGGCCAGCCGGGTCACCAGGTGCGGCACCACGGCCTGCCCGATGGCGTCCAGGATGGCCAGGTCGTCGTCGGAGTACATGGCCCAGCGGCCGTCGGCGGAGCGCTTGTTCTGGCACCGCACGACGCCCACCACCTCGCCGCCGGAGTCGAGCAGCGGAGCCACGAGGAATGAGCCCAGCTGCCGTCCCACGGTCTCCACGCTCTTGGCCACCCGTCCCGGAGCCTCGTGGGCGTCGGCCCCCACGACGGGCTCCTCGTTGGCCCAGACGCCCCCGGTGATGCCCTCGCCCTTGGCGTAGTGCGTCTCGCCCTCGTCCACGCGCCACTGCAGGCCCGTGGTGCTGGCGGCCTCCAGCCGGTCACCCACGGAGTCGACCACGAAGATGGTGACGCCGTCGCACACGAGTAGCCGCGCCACGAGGTCGCGGACGCGGTCGAGGAACCGGCACGCATCCTTGCCCCTGCCCGCCGCCACGTTTACCGCGGCGGCAGCGTAGGCGCAGACCTGATCCATGGCGGCGTCGGCGGCGCGACCCACGAGGCTTCCAAGGGCTCCCAGGTCCCGCGCCGAGACGCCGGGGTCGGACTGCCGGTAGAAGAGGTTCGCGATGAGACGCACGTGGTCGGCGTTGCTCGGGTCTGCGATGGGAACGGAGATCAGTGAGCGCATCCCCAGAGCGTTCACAATCTCCGGAGCGCATAGCTCGGCATCGGGCCGGCCGTAGGGCAGGCCGGGCTGCGGGCTGGTGAGGTCGAACTGGGTGGCGGCCTGCCGGTCTACGGCGATGCCGCTCAGGGCAGGGCCACACTGGAGGGTCCGGTGCTCCACCGCGCTGCAAGCGGGGCTGACGCCCACAAGTGTGCCCAGGTCGCGGCTGGGGCTGAAGGCCCAGAGCGACGCCAGGTCGGCCTGAGAGACATCGCGGAGGGCCTCCGTGATGTTTGTGTACGACTGCTCCAGATCCTCGGACGAGGCGACCGCCAGCGTCCGGGCGAAGTGCGAGACCATCTCGGGCGGGCACGCTTCAGGAGCCACCATGGCCGGGCGCACGCGGTAGGCGCCCCCCCCCGGAGGCGCCGGCCGCGGGAGCAGCTTCCGATCGGAAAGCCAGCAGGCGCTTCGGTAGGCGCTGGTCAGCGGGTCCGTGCGCGACCGGTCCTGCTCCACAACAGCCCAGACGCCGGGGGCGCCCTTGCGCCACTCGGCGATGAAGGGCTCCAGCGGCACAACGCCCTCGCCCAGCTCGGTGAAGCCCCGCGAGTATCGGTAAGCCGAACGGCCGTACTCCGGCGTCCAGTCCTTCAGATGCACCGAGGCAAGCCGCCCGACGCACTGCCGCAGGGCGAGGGCCGGGTCATCCCCGACTATATGGAGGTGCGCGCTGTCCGGGATGATGAGTAGTTCGGGATGCTCCTCCAGCAGGGCGTGGGCGGCGGACATGCGGTGGAGCGGCCGGAAGGTGATCGGATGCAGCGCCAGGCGGTGGCCCGCGGCCAGCGCGTCCTCGGCGTGTGCGGGGTTCCAGGCCTCGATATACAGGTAAGGCATCCGCACATCGCGGCAGTAGGCCGTGCGGTCGAATATGCTGCCGCCGGCCAGGCCGAGCAGGTGCAACCCGCGCTCATCCAGCAGCCTGAGCAACTCCTCGATGGGCGGCAGGGCCTGGGGCGCCTGCGAGAACTCGATGCCCCGGTAACCCAGGGCGGCGAGCGCATCCAGCACGCCGGGCAGGTCGGCGAACGTCGGGCCGAATGCGATGGTTTGGTAGCCGATCTGCACGCCGTCCAATCGTCCCTCCCGGCGGGCCGCCGGAACCGCAGCGAGCCACTCTCATTCTAACAGAAGCGCGCCCTGCCGCCCGCGGGTGCAGTAGAATGGACTTGCCGCTCATACAGATCCCAGCGAAAGGCCGCCATGGCGAGGATACTCATTGTCGATGACGAGCCGGGCATCCGCAAGACGCTTGCGCTGTTCGTCGGGGCCGACGGCCACGATGCGCTGACCGCCGCCTCCGCCGCAGAGGCCCTTGAGGACATGGAGGCGGAGCCGGCCGATGTCGTGATCACCGACGTCATGATGCCCGGCGCCAGCGGCATCGACCTGCTCTTCCGCATACGCGGCCGGTGGCCCCATACGCAGG
This sequence comes from uncultured Chthonomonas sp., assembly GCA_903885605.1. Taxonomy (GTDB): domain Bacteria; phylum Armatimonadota; class Chthonomonadetes; order Chthonomonadales; family CAJBBX01; genus CAJBBX01. The sequence continues at coordinate 37,054 of CAISJD010000081.1, forward strand.
TCATCGTCATGACCGGCGCGCCGAGCCTGGACACCGCCCGCGAGGCCATCCGGGCCGGCGCATTCGACTACCTGGCCAAGCCCGTGGGCAAAGACACGATCCGCCGGGTCACCATGGCGGCGACGGCGCTTCGATCCGCCATCCTCGACAAACAGGCGCTGGAGGCCGACAATGAGCGCTACGAGGCGTACCTCGAAGAGCTGATCGATGCGCGCACAGCGCACTTGCAGCGCCGCGTCAGCCAGATGCGGGAGCTGATGCAGTTGACGGGCGCCGTCAACGCCGGCGCCGATGAGCAGTCCGTGCTGCGCCGCATCCGGCAGGCAGTCATCAACGCCTATGGGTTTGACCGTGCCGGCCTCTGGCTGTATGACACCGCCAGCGGGCTGATCCTGGGATCCTACGGCACCGACCGGCATGGCGACATGACCGACGAGAGCCACATTCGCCTCCACGTTGACGACCCCGGCGCCGCCGGCTTCGCGCCGGTGCTCAAGGGCGAGGCTCCATACCTCTATACCACGGACATGCAGGCCGAGCACCGCCACGCGGAGGGGCACCATATGCATGGCGTCCTCCACCACCTGGTTCTGCCCATGCGGGCCGGGTCCGACGCCGTCGGCGCCATAGCGATCGACAATGCCCTCACCAACCGGCCCATCGGCGAGGACGAGATCGACGACCTGCTGCCCTTCGCGGCCATCGCAGCCGTGGCCATTCGCAACAGCCGTCTCAATGACGCCCTTCGGCAGGAGATCGCAGACCGGCAGGAGGCCGTGGCCGCTCTGCAGTCGCGGACGGCCGAGATGACCCTCCTCTGCGATGTTGCCAGCAGCGTGGCGGGCGCCGAGGACGAGGCGGGGTTCTACGCGGCGCTCACCGACGCGCTGTGCAAGAGCCTCCCCTGCGACAACCTCGTGTTGGCGGCATACAGCGCGGCGGCAGCGAGGCTTCGCGTGATCTATGCGTGGTCCACCACTGTCGGAGTGGCTGACCCGACGAACTGGCCCATCCTGCCCGTCGCGCCCGACGGCGGCGGCACGGCCAGTGCTGTACTGCGGAATGGCACGACGACGGTCTACTCCGACTACCTGGCCGCCCGGTCCGGCAGCACAGCCACCTACTACATCGACAAGGCCGGCGGCATCCATGATGTAGTGCCGACGGATGCCTCCAACCTTCCCCGCTCCGCGGCCTTCGCGCCCCTGCGCGTACGCGGCGCCGTGGTCGGCCTGCTGGAGGTCTTCTCGAACCGCCTGGACGCCTATACCCCCGACCACTATCGCCTACTCGACTCGATCGCCGTCTACGCCGCCGCCGGCCTCCGCAGCCTGGGCATCCTGGATCGCGTGAGCTACGAGTAGGGGTTGAGGGCGGGGATGATCGCGGACCACACGGTGGCGCGTCATTGATTCGCACCCATCCGGTAAACTTGGCAAATGCCCCCTGTGCCGCGCCGAATAGACGTCGACATCCTCGAGGGCCTCGCACTGGTCAGTATGGAGGGCAGGGCCACGTGGAGATGCCGGCCGGCGATGCCAATCTGGTTTGCACCATAGTTGCCGCGACTACCGTTTCCTATGCATCGTATGTAAATCATGTCGCGATAATCAGCAGTATATCGGTGGAGAACCGGGGCCCCGGTTCACTGCGCGACTGCGTTGTCTCCCTCACCATGGAACCCGCGTTGGCCGAACCATGGGAGCGCCGCGCCGATGCCCTGGAGCCCGGAACGGTGACCGAGTTCGGGCCGGTGGATCTCGTGGTATCGCCGGCTGAGTTGTCACGGGCCACCGAGCGCACGCCGGCCCACCTGATCCTCACCGTCACCGTTGGTGGCAAGCCTGCTCACCAGTCTGCCCATAGGGTCGATGTCCTGGCCTTTGATGAATGGCCCGGCAGCGCCATGGTTCCTGATCTGCTTGCGGCCTTTGTTACGCCCAACCAGCCATACGTCCAGGAGCTCCTGCTCGCCGCGTCCAAGCGCCTGTCCGCGCAGGCCGGTGATGGATCCCTCAGCGGGTACCAGTCCGGCTCGCGCCGGCGCGTTGCCGATACCGTCGAGGCTATCTATCGGGCGCTCTGCGAGGCAGCAATCGGGTACTGCGTCCCTCCCGCCAGCCTCGAGGTCCACGGCCAGCGTGTGCGCCTGCCCGACGGCATCAGGGCCGGGCGTCTGGCAACCTGCCTCGACGTTGCCCTCCTGGCCGCCTCCTGTCTGGAACAGGCCGGGCTGCATGGCCTGGTCATCATGGTCGAAGGGCATGCATTCTGTGGCGCATGGCTGGATGAACGAACGTTCGGCACGAGCACCGTCGATGACGTGACCTTGCTTACGAACAGGCTTGAGGACGGCAGCGGCGAGATCGTCGTCTTTGACCCGACCTGCGCTACCCAGTCGTCCGGCACGCAGTTGCCCTTCACCGGGGCCGTGGCTGCGGCCCGGGGGCGTCTGCAGACGGCGTCCGACTTCCAGTACGCCCTTGATGTGCGGAAGGCCCGCCAGGCCGGCATTAGGCCATTGCCGAGCCAAGGGCAAGGTGCGGCGGAGCGCGAGGTCGCCGAACCGGGGCCGGAAGTCGGCAGTGGAGTGGACGCGAGTGGGTTCTCCGTCCGGGAGGCCGATCGCGACGCCTCGGGGCGTGAGGCCACACGGCTTGATGCCTGGCAGCGGCGCTTGCTTGACCTGACCTTACGCAACCGCTTGCTGAACTTCAGGCCCACAAAGAAGGCGCTACGGCTCGCAGTTGTTTCGCCGGCGAGCCTGGAGGATGCCCTTGCTGACCAGAAGGAGCTCCGATTGGCGCCGGCCCCGTCTGACTGGCAGCGCACGATCCGAAGCAGGCAGCTGGCTACGCAGCGTAACGGCGTCGATCCTGTGGCAGCCCAGCTCGCCGACGAGCTCAAGAACGGCATCCTGCCGCTTGACCTCGACCAGGCGGCCTTCGCGTCCGCCGTCACCGCCGTGTACCGCGATGCCCGCACCGGCCTTGAGGAGACCGGATCGGACATCCTGTATGTCGCCATTGGCCTCCTCCGCTGGTTTGAGGCAGATCAGAGCGAGCAGCATCGTTCAGCGCCACTGCTCCTCGTGCCGGTGCGCCTTACGAGGGCTCCGACCGGCCAGACCTTCACACTCCGGGGCGCCGACGCCGAGACGGTGGCGAATGTCACCTTGCTTGAGAAGCTCCGGCATGACTTCGGCATCTCTACCGACGGCCTTGACCCCTTACCGGCCGATGAGAGCGGCGTGCACGTGGCGGAGGTTCTTGCCCGCTTCCGGGAGGCCATCAAGGATAGGCCGCGCTGGGCTGTAGCCGAGGAGGCCTGGCTATCGACGTTCACATTTGGTAAATTCCTTATGCTGCAGGATTTGAGGACTCGTCAGGAGGAGTTGAAACAGGCGCCGCTTGTGGCCAGCCTGATCCGAGGCGCCATGGCCTGGAGGCCTGAGGCGGACCTCCCACAGCCCCACGACCTCGACCGGACTACGGCGCCGGGCCAGATCATCTGCCCGCTGTCGGCCGATTCAAGCCAGACGGCGGCCGTCCATGCCGCTGCAGGAGGCCACACGTTCGTCCTCCACGGTCCGCCCGGCACAGGGAAGTCCCAGACCATCACCAACATGGTCGCCCACGCACTGGCTCACCAGAAGACGGTGCTGTTCGTCGCGGAGAAGGCCGCAGCCCTGAATATGGTGTACGGCAGGCTCCAGAAGCTTGGCCTGCACCCGTTCTGCCTCGAGCTGCACTCAAGCAAGGCCGGGAAAGCTGCGGTCATTGAGCAGTTCAGGGAAGCCTTGAGCTACGCCGGCGGCGCGATGCCCGAGCAATGGCAGCTGCGAGCGAACGAACTCGCCACGGCGCGCGATCGCCTGAACGGGCATGTTGAGGCCATGCACCGGCGCCGGGCGTCGGGCCTCACCATTCACCGCGCAATCGCCCAGCTTTCGCATCTGCCCGAGCTTCGAGCGCCCATTGTTCTTGATCCCACCGCGATCGGCGCGGAGAGCCCGGAAGCGTTCTCCTTGCGGCGTACGGTGGCCGAGGATCTGGCAGGCGCCGGGGCAGCCTGTGGCGGCCCGTACGGCCACCCGTGGCGCGGATGCAGGATCAGCTCATGCCCTCCCGGTGCGAGCCGCACCGTAGGCGCTCGCATCGCGGATGTCGTCTCCGCCCTGGAGCAGGCCGTAGAGGCCACCACACCGGTCGCCTCCGCGCTGGGTGTGCAGGGCGACGGCCTCTCACGGCAACAGCTAAACGGACTGGCGGAAGCCACAACGGCCATGCTCAATGCCGGCCATCTGCCCAAGGGCTTGCTCACCGCTACGGACTGGACTGCCCTGCAGGCTGCCGTGAAGCTATGGGTCGAGCACGGCAGAGGTCACGATGAGGTGCGGGACGCCCTGACAGCCGGGCGGTACACAGAAGCTGTGCTGGCGCTGGACGCCGACGGCCTGTTGACGGACCTGGTGGCCGCCGACACGAAGTGGTTCGTGCCGCGCTGGATGGAGCGGCGCAAGGTCGCTGCGACCATGAGGACCACCGTCCGTAGGGGCGCCAAACTCGTGCCGGCCGAGATGGAGGCCGATCTGCAGGCCGTAGCCCGAGCCAAGCGCGAGAAGGCGGCGGCCGACGCCCAGGCGGCCACGGTCCAGGCGATCCTCGGCAACGCTTGGAGCGAGGCGTCGCACGACTGGGTCGCGATCGAAAGGGCCTCACGTTCAGGCGCCGACCTTCGGGCGGCAGCCACCCGCGTCGCCGCCGGTGACAGCGCCGTGGCACGGACCCTCCTGGCGCACTGGGAGGATGTCATCCGTCGCTCCGCGGCGCAGCCGGACGGCGAACTGGGGGGCATGCTGCGCGCCCTGCCGAATGCTCTTGTGCATCTAGACCAGGTCCTGGCTGTCCTGGATGCGAGCATTGCCATTGAGCCTCAGTGTCCGCTGAAGGAGGCGACTGGCCGCGAATGGCCTAAGCGAGCCCGGGAAGCCCTGGACCGCTGGTCCGGCAATCTGGCAAGCTTGTCGCCATGGGCGCGCTATGTGGCGGCGGCAGGCGAGGCAACCCGGCTGGGGCTCGGCCCGGTTGTGGCGGCCTATGAGGCAGGGGAGCTCAACTCCGATGAGGTCGCCGGCGCGGCCCGGTCCGCTCAACTCACAAGCTGGCTGGAGGCTGAGGTGGGGAGCGACGAGACATTGAGGGGCCTGAGCGGCGACGGCCTGAGGCTGCAGGTGGCACGGTTCCAGCAACTGGACGACCAGTATGCGGACCTGAGCACGCGGGAGGTCCTGGCGCGCTTGGCGCAGCGGGCTCCATCCGGGTGGGCCGCAGCGTCGGGGAACTCGGAGATGGCTGTCCTGAGCCGCGAAATCCAGAAGCAGCGGCGCCACATGCCGCTCCGCAAGCTCCTCGGGCAGGTTCCCTCACTGCTGGCAAGACTCAAGCCCTGCCTGCTGATGAGCCCGCTCTCCGTGGCGCAGTTCCTCGGCCCCGACGTGCCGAGGTTCGATCTGGTGATCTTCGACGAAGCCTCGCAGGTGCCGACATGCGATGCGGTCGGAGCCCTGGGGCGCGCGAACGCGGCCGTCGTAGTGGGAGACCCAAAGCAACTCCCGCCGACCAGCTTCTTCGCCGGGAACACCGACGAGGATGAGGACGTGGTGGAACTCCAGCAGGACTTGGAGAGCATCCTCGACGACGCTATCGGGCTGGCTATCCCCCAGATGCACCTGCAATGGCACTACCGAAGCCGCCACGAGGGGCTCATTGCCTTTAGCAACGCACACTACTACGAGGGGCGCCTCTACACCTTTCCGTCGCCGGACGACCAGCATCGCTCGGTGCACTTCCACAAAGTGGCCGGCACCTACGGCCGCTCCGGGTCCAAGCAGAACCCGGTCGAGGCCCAGGCCGTCGTCGCGGAGTTGCTGCGGCAATTGCGCCGTGGGGATGTGCGGGAGCCGTCCGTCGGCGTCGTGACCTTCAGCGCGGCCCAGCAACGCATGGTGGAGGACCTGCTGGACGCGGCTATCCAGGACGATCCTGAGCTACAGCGCTACCGGTACAGCGTGCCGGAACCAGTCTTCGTCAAGAACCTTGAGAATGTGCAGGGCGACGAGCGGGACGTGATCCTCTTCTCGGTAGGGTACGGGCCTGATGCCCAGGGCCGGATCAGCGTCAACTTTGGGCCGCTGAACAGGGACGGCGGTTGGCGCCGCCTGAACGTGGCGATCTCCAGGGCCCGGCGCGAGATGCACGTCTTCGCGTCGTTCGAGCCGGAGGACCTGGACATCAGCAGGACCCAGAAGCAGGGCGTCGGCGATCTGCGTGCGTTCATGCAATATGCGCGTTCCGGCAAGCAGGCCATCGCCGCGCGGGCCTCGCTACCGGGTGACGGTGAGCCGGAGTCGCCGTTTGAGGCGGCGGTGGCGCAGCGCCTCCGGGACCAAGGGCTGGTCGTGCATGGCCAGGTAGGTTGCTCGGGGTACCGGATCGACATTGGGGTCGTCCACCCGGACCACCCGGGCCGCTACATCCTCGGTGTGGAGTGCGACGGGGCGATGTACCACAGCGCGAGGTCGGCCCGCGACCGCGACAAACTGCGCGAGGCCGTCCTTAAGGGGCTCGGTTGGAACCTGCACCGCATCTGGTCCACCGAGTGGTGGGAGGATTCCGGTCGCCAGGTCGACAATGTCGTTGCGGCTGTAGAGCGCCTACGGTCGCTGTCCGTGCGGGAGACGCCCGCCCCGGTCGAGGTCGCACCTGCGGCGCCACCTGCCCAGGCCCCGCCGCCGGCCCCGCAACTGCCCCTGCGTCGATCCAACGCGACGCCGTACCGGACCACCGATCTCGGCCAGTTCCCTCCGTACGGTGGGATCGGAGGTTACGAGAACCGGGCCCTGCTGGCGAAGCAGATTCGCCAGGTCGTGGAGACCGAGGCGCCGATCAGCAGATCGCTGCTGTACCGGCGGGTCCGGGAGGCATGGATGGTTGGCCGCTTGGGAAGCCAGATCGAACTGGTCCTGGACTCGGCTAGCAACGCGGCAGGGCTGCACTTCACCGGCGACGGCGTCCGCGAGTTCGCATGGGCCGACAGCAAGGCTCCCGACGCGCTCACTACCTACCGCGTGTGCGACAGTGACGCAGGGCGGCGCTCCTCGGCCGATATCGCCCCGGAGGAGGCAGCCGCTGCGGCCCTCGCCGTGCTTGCGATGCAGGGCGGCATGCCTGAGCAAGAGCTTGCCCGCTCCGCCGCCCGGGAGCTTGGCTATAAGCGCCTTGGCAAGGATGTGGAGGCCCATATGGCTGCCGGCGTGGCCATTCTGCTGGCCAAGGGCCGCGCGGAGCGCAGTTCCGACGGCCGTATCGTCCCGAACCGATGAGGTCCAGCCCCATGTCAATGAACAGCCCCCACCGCCTTCTCGCCACCCTCGCCCTGCTCCTCCTCTCCGCACTGCCCGCCCATGCCTTCCCCTCCGGCCGGCCTGCGCTGAACCTGGATGGAGTCTGGCGGTTCCGCCATGTGGCGGATGACGTGGGGGAGGCCGAGTGGCGCGGCGGCGCGGCGTTTGGGCGCACGGTCCGCGTGCCGGGGTGCTGGGACGTGCAGGGCGTGGGACGGCCTGCCGAGCGCATGCGGACCCATGGCCTGGGCGTGGGCTGGTACCGCCGGACGTTCGATGTGCCCGCGGGCTTCAGCCGGGGCCGGCTCTGGCTCTGCGTGGGCGGCGTCCACCGGTCGGCGCGCTTCTGGGTCAACGGACGGCCCGCCGGTGAGCATTGGGGCTACCCGGTCGCCTTCCGCGCCGACGTGACGGAGCTGCTGCGGCCCGGCGCGGAGCAGGAAGTCGTCATCGCCGTCGACAGCCGCCGCCATAAGGAGCGTGACGCGCTGGCCGGCGCCTTCGACCTGATGGACTACATGGACGTAGACTGGGGCGGCATCTTCGGCCACGTCACGCTGGAGACCACGGCGGCGGGGCGGCTGGAGAGCCTCTTCGTTCGGCCCGATCCGGCCGGGCGGCGGGCGCAGGTCGACGTGGAGACGGCGGGAGACGTGCCCCCGGACGCCATGCTGGAGTGCGTGGTACGCGGCCCCGGCGGCGCTGCCTGGCGCACCCGCGCCGCCGCGGGGCCCAGGACCACGCTGGACCTGCGGCTGCCCGGCGCGCCGCTCTGGACGCCCTACTCCCCGCAACTCCTCACCGTGGAGGCGACGCTGACATCCGGCGCGGCGACGCTGGACCGGCGCACGGTCCGGTTCGGCCTCCGGCGGCTGGAGGTGCGGGGCGGCGAGTTCCTGCTCAACGGCGACAAGCTCTTCCTGCACGGCTACGGCGACGACTGGACCTTTCCCACCACCGTCACGGGACCCACGACGCTGCCCGAGTGGCGCGCCTACCTGCAGACGCGCAAGGACTACGGCTTCAACGCCGTGCGCCACCACTCCACCATGCCCCCGGAGGAGTACCTGGACGCCGCCGACGAGGTGGGCATCCTCGTGCAGCCGGAGCTGCCGGTGGTCTATGAGCCCTTCTTCGCCGCGGCCACGCCTGCGGGGCACGACCTCTACCGCGCGGTCTGGTCGGGCTATATCCGGCAGATGCGCAACCACGCCTCGGTCCTCGCCTGGTGCATGGGCAACGAGCAGTACAACGGCACCGTGCTCGCCGATGAGCTCTACGGCACGGCCAGGGCGCTCGATCCGACGCGGCCCGTGGTCGATACCGACGGCGTGCCGCCCGGCGCCCGGCGCCCCACGCTGGACTACCTGAGCACGCAGTTCGAGGAGTGGGCCATCCCCTGGGGCTCCAAGATCGGCAAATACCGCACGGCCGGCCCATCGCCCGCGCCGCTGGTGGTCCACGAGATGTCCAACCTGTCCGTGCTGCCCAACCCCGCCGACGCGCCGCACTACGGCGCCGGCATACGCCCCTTCTGGCTGGAGGCCATGCAGGCCGCCGTGGACCGCCGGGGCCTGGCCCGCGAACTGCCCGCCATGCGCCGGGCCTCGGCGCGCCTGCAGGCATCGCAGCTCAAGCTCAACATCGAGGCCGCGCGCCTCAACCCCCACATCAAGGGCCACCACCAGTGGCTCTTCCGCGACTACTGGAGCCAGAGCACCGGCTTCGTCGACCAGTTCGACCGTCTCCGGGCCATCACCCCGGAGATGTCGCGCCGCTTCATCGGTCCGGCGGTGCTCCTCTGGGACCGGGATCGGGCCTCGTTCCGCGGGGGCGAGGTCGTGCCGGTGCGGCTCTACCTCTCCGACTATCGGCCCGCCTCATCCGGTAAGGCGGGCGCCGTCGTCGCCCGACTGGGCGCGCAGGTTGTGGCGCTCAAGCCTCCGGCCGGGGCTGCCCGGCGCGGCGTCATCGGCCCATGGGTGGGGCAGGTCCGGCTGCCGCGCACTGCGGCTCCCGTCCGGCTCACCCTCACGGCCCGCTGCGGCGCGCTGGCCAACGAGTGGCCCCTCTGGGTCTATCCGGCGCCAGCCGGGGCGGCGCGCGGTGGCCCCCTGGTGGTGCGCAGCCTCACGCCCGCCGTGCTGGATCAGCTCGCGGCGGGCCGGGCCGTCCTCGTCACCGATGATTCCGCCACCTTCCCCACGCTGCAGGCGCGCTTCAAGACCGCATGGTGGCACGGCGACGACGCGGCGGACCACACCTACGGCAACCAGGTGGCCGACCATCCGGCGGTGCGCGGCTTCGCGCCGGAGGGGTACGGCGACCTGCAGGCGGCCAACATGATGGAGGACCGCCCGGTGGTCATGCTGGACGACGTGCCGGGCGGCATCCGGCCCATCATCGCCTGCCTGGACGTCCCCTGGCGCATGGCCACTGAGGCCTACCTCTTCGAGGCGCGCGTGGGCAAGGGAAAGCTGCTCGTCAGCACGCTGAACCTGAGCCGGGCCACCCGAACCGCCGACCCGGCCGCCGCCTGGCTCCGCGCCCGCCTGGAGGCCCATGCCGGCAGCGCACGGTTCCAGCCGGCCGCCGAACTGCCCCTGGAGTGGCTCCGCAAGCGCGTCACCGAGACCGGGCTGCCCGATCCGGCCGACTGGTCCGAGGGGTTCGGCGCGGTCATCGCCTCCACAGCGAAGGCCGAGCCGTGGCACACGCACCGCGACGACATGGCGCCCACCTATCCCGTGCGCCAGAGCGACGGCGCCCAGGGCCTGCGCTGGCGCACGCCGCCGGTGCGCCCCAAGCCGGGAGCAGACACCGTGACGCTGATCTGGGCAGGCGGGATCGGCTGGTCCACCGAGCCCGAGGCGGGCGGCTTCACGCTGACGCTGAACGGAAGGCACGCGGTGGAGTTTCCGTTCACGGTGACCGGCGGGCAGTGGGCAAGCGCCGACGGCGCCGTGCGGCTGCGCTACACCGTGCGGCGGACCCTCGCGCCGGACTCGTTCGGCCTCTTCTTCCTGACGGCTCCGAGCAGCCTATTCGCGCCGGGCAGGCCCGCCGAGATCGAAGTCAAGGCCCCGGGCAGCGGCTCCAAGCGCTGGTTCGCCCTTGCGCCGTACCGCGACGCGGCCCGACAGGAGGCCGAGCCGTAGGCGCGCCAACTCACGCTTGACAAACGTAACGCAACCTTCTATCATGGTTGCGCGTCAGGTAGATAAGTGGTCCAGCGGGTTTGAGCCGGGTAGGTTCGTGGTTCTCGTGGGTAGAGCACCGATGCAAACGGCACGGTGTGGTCTATTCCCGGCGATTGCCGGTACGGCACTGGTTAACGGATCCAGCCATCCGCCCCCCTCCACGCCCGCTCGCGCCGCCCCTCCAGCATAGCCATCCCCGTGCAGGACGCCGACTACGCCCGGGCCGAAGCCGCCTTCCCCGCGCTGCCTCCGCGCCCGAGTCGAACTGAGTTCGGTTACCCTTGACAAACGCTGCACGGTGTCCTACAATGTTGGTGCGGCTTGCGTTGCTTCGGTGCAACAGGGCTACACCGGTGTCTCTCGCTGTTACAGTTTGTAAACGCTGCTATGTATCTGTTCGGCCGGGCGCTCTGGGCCCGACCACCCTGAAGGAGGGAGTTGGATGAGCCGTTCCGTTCGCAGGCTTCGCCGCTTCGCACGCTGGTTGGCCGGGCCGCTCTCGCTCAGCCTGCCGCTCAGTTGCGCGTCGACGGAGGGCGCCCAGTGAGCCCGCCGACCTACAACGCCAACGGCGAGCAGACCGGCCGCACGCTGGGCGGCACGGCCTACTCCCTGAGCTACGACTACGACGGGCAACTCACCCAGATAACCCAGGGGCAGACCAGCACCGACTTCGCCTACGACGCGCTGGGCCGCCGCTTCAGCCGGACGGCAGGCGGCACGACCACCGAGTTTATCTACGGCGCGGGCGGCATGGCGCTGGAGAAGCAGGGCGGTACGGTCACCCAGGCCTACAGTGTGGGCAACGGCCTGCTGCGCCGGGGCTCGGAGTACCCGCTGTTCGA